>DASUOA010000296.1:0-2646 GCA_036276895.1 Arenimonas sp.
GCCGCCTTCCTGATCGACATGGGCGAGCGTCAGCAGGCCCTTGGCTACAGCCCGAACCAGTTCTGGCTGCGCATGACCCGCGCCGAGCTCGGCAACTTTCTCGCACTGCAGTTGGAGACGGTGACGCGCGTGCTGTCGCGGCTGGCCGCCGGCGGCATCATCGCGATCGACCGCCGCGAAGTGCGCATCCTCGATGCCGAGCACCTGCGGCGGATGGCGGGGCAGGGTGGCGCGCTGCACTGAGGCGCCGACCCCGGTCGTATCAACTCGATGCCGCAATGAGCCGGGCGATCGCGCTGCCGAGATCCTCACGCAGGTAGGGCTTGCGCAGCAGCTCGAAGGCCTGCACCGCTTCGGCCACTTCCGGTAGGGCATGGTGCTCGTAGCCTGACGTCAGCAGCACCGGTAGCGCGGGGCGCAGTTGTCGCGCTGCCAAGCCCAGTTCGGCACCGCTGCGGCCGCTGCCGAGCGCGACGTCGGAGAACAGCAGGGCGATCTCGGGGTGCTGCTCCAGCAAGGGCAGGGCCGCTTCGGCACTGTCGGCCGCCAGCACCTCATAGCCGAACGAGCGCAGGAAGGCGACCGCGATCTTGCGTACCTCGGGTTCGTCTTCGACCACCAGCACGGTTTGGCCACCCGCCCGCGACTGCGCGCCGCCGACGCCGATGGCATCTACCACCGATGCCGCTGCAACCGGAAAGAACAGCTCGATCCGCGTGCCATAGCCGAGGCGGCTGTCGATGCGTACATCGCCGCCACTTTGGCGCACGAATCCGTACACCATCGATAGGCCAAGCCCGCTGCCTTTCCCGACATCCTTGGTGGTGAAGAAGGGCTCGAAGGCGCGCGCCAGCACCTCCGGCGGCATGCCGTGACCGCTGTCCTGCACGGTGAAGCACAGGTAGTGGCCGGGCTGCAGTTCGGAACCCAGCGGTGCCTCCGGCATCCGCAGCGCCGTGGCGGAAATATCGAGCGTACCGCCACGTGGCATGGCGTCGCGGGCATTGAGCGCCAGATTGAGCAGCGCCGATTCCAGCTGTGATGGATCGGCGTGGATGGTCGGCAGCCCGGAGGGCTTGTCGATCTTCAGCTTGACCAGATCACCGAGGGTGCGGGTCAGCAGGCCGCCGAGGTCGCGCATCAGTGCATCGACATCGATGAGCGCCGGCGCCAACCGTTGCTTGCGCGCGAAGGCCAGCAGCTTGGCGGTCAGCGCGGCACCGTGCTCGACCGCGCGGCGGGCGTTGCCGATCAGCTCCAGCGCACCGGCATCGGCCTCGAGCTCCAGCAGCTGCAAGTTGCCGGAGACCACCGTCAGCATGTTGTTGAAGTCGTGGGCGATGCCGCCGGTGAGTTGGCCGATGGCTTCCAGGCGCTGCGCATGCGCCAGCTGCTCTTCACTGCGTTGGCGCTGGATCAAGGCCGACAGCATGTTGGCGATCGACTGCAGGCAGTGCAGGGCGTCGTGGTCGAAGTGGCGTGCGCGCGTGGACAGCGTCAGCAACACGCCCATGGCCTTGCCGCGATCCAACAGTGGAACCAGCAACGCGCTGCCAAAGCCCGCCGTTGTCAACGCGCTGTCTGCATCGCCTGCCAGATCGGGCAGCTCGACCGGATGGCCGGTAGCCATCACGGTCGCGAACGCCGGATCCGCCGAGCCCGACCACGGCGCATGCTCCTCGAGTTGCGGCGGCAGACCGAGGGCGTTGCGCAGGTGCAGCCGGGAGAGATCGGCGCGCACGGTGAGCACGGCGACAGCCTCGATTGACAGCGCTTCCGCCAGCTGTGACGGCAGCGCGGCGAGCAGGCTGTCTTCGTTGTGGGAGGCCAGGGCCTGCTGGCCGACCCGGGCCACCAGGCTGTCGTAGCGGGCACGCAGCAACGCCTGCCGGGCGCGCTGGGTTTCCGAGATGTCGCGGATCGATGCCAACACCCGCCGACCTTCGTCGGTCTGGACCGGACTGAGCGCGATCTCGACCGGGAACTCGCTGCCGTCGCTGCGGCGACCGATCAGGCTCTGGCCGCTGCCGCCCATCGGCCGCAGGCGCGGGTTGGCCATGTAGCCGTTGCGATGACCGACGTGGCGTCCGCGCACGCTCTCGGGCATCAAGGCCTCGATGGCGACGCCGTGCAGGCCGCCCGCCGAATAGCCGAAC
Source organism: Arenimonas sp. (assembly GCA_036276895.1). GTDB lineage: Bacteria > Pseudomonadota > Gammaproteobacteria > Xanthomonadales > Xanthomonadaceae > Arenimonas. The sequence continues at coordinate 2,157 of DASUOA010000296.1, forward strand.
AGCCTCTCGGCTTGCGGATTGGCCTGCTCGATGCAGCCGTTGCCATCGACCACGATCATCGCGTCGGGGACTAGTTCGAAGAGCTGCGTGAACAACGGCATTGATCTAGGTTTTCCGGGTGCTGGCGGCGAACAGGTAACCGATGCCGCGCACGGACTTGATCAGTTGCGGATGTGCGGGGTCGGTTTCGATTTTCTGGCGCAGGCGGCCGATCTGCACGTCGATCGCACGATCGAAGGGGCCGGCCTCGCGGCCATGCAAGCGCTGCATAAGCTGGTCGCGCGTCAGTACGCGTCCGGCTTGCTCGGCCAGGGCCATCAGCAGATCGAACTCGCGCGTGGTCAGCTCGATCTCGCTGCCATCCGCTCGCAGCAGGCGGCGGCCGGCGAGCTCCAGGCGATACCGATCGAACACGTAAGCCGCTTCGTGACTCGATGTCTCGGCGCTGATGGCGGGCGAGGGCGCTGCGATGCGACGCAACACGCTGCGT
>DASUOA010000297.1:0-16627 GCA_036276895.1 Arenimonas sp.
GACCGAAACCCGGGAGGGCAGGATGCCTTACCGACCGTGGATGTAATGCATCAGATCCTCGATCGTCCGCTCGTTGTCCTGCACCAGCGAGCGCACCAGGTCGCCGATGGACAGCAGTCCAAGTAATTCGCCGCTCTCCTCGACCGGAAGATGGCGTGCGCGACGCTCGGTGCACAGCAGCATGGCCTGTTCGACCGTCAACGACGGCGGCACTGTGAACGGCTTGCCGGAAATGAGTGTCCTTACCGGTTGCTGCGCCAGTGCGGCGCCGTGGCGGACCAGGCCGCGCATCACGTCGCGTTCGTTGATCAGGCCAGCGAAGCGCCCGTTGTCGATGATCAGCATGCAGCCGATGCCGTGCTCGTCCATGGATTGCGCCGCATCGGCCACGGTGGCGTCGGGTGCTACCCAGAAATAGCGGGTGCTGCCCTTGTCGGCCGATAGGTCTGCCTTCTCACTGAGCAGGGTACGAAGAATGGTGTCCATCTTGCGTCTCTCCCGGTCGCCGCGGATCTCGCTGTGCCAAGCATACGTCCGTCTGCCGGCTTCTGCTCATGATCGGGCGGTTTGCTAGAGTCCGACGGAAGATGGTTGCGCGGGGCGATGGGGCGGGGCATCCGTGGGGGGCGAGGTGGCAGAACGCGTGAGCAAAGGCAGGACAGCTGTCGGGGTGGTAATGGCGGCGCTGCTTGGCTGCCTGCTCGTTGCGGCCGGTTGTTCGCGGCCGGACGGCGTGCACACGCTGTCGGGCACGACGATGGGGACGGTGTGGACGATCAAGCTCGCCGAGCTGCCCGAGGGCGTCACGGTCGATCTGTTGCGCGCGGACATCGACGCCGAGCTCGAGCGCATCGACGCCGAGATGAGTACCTATCGGCCGGACTCGGCGCTGAGCCGTTTCAACCGGGCCGCAGCGGGTGAGCGAATGAAGCTGCCGGAGGGGCTGGCCGTGGTGCTGGGTGCTGCGCTGCGCCTGGCCGAGGAAACCGGTGGTGCCTACGACCCCACCATCGGGCCACTGGTCAATCTGTGGGGGTTTGGCCCGGAGGGTCGGCGCGGCCAGGCGCCGGTTCCGTCCCAGATCGCTGAAGCAATGGCGCGCGTCGGTTGGCAGCGGCTGAAGCTGGAAGGGGCGAGCGTGGAGCAGCCGGGCGGCGTGTATGTCGACCTGTCGTCGATTGCCAAGGGCTACGCCGTCGACCGGGTGTTGGACCTGTTGCAGCGCAATGCCGTGCGCAACTGCCTTGTGGATATCGGCGGCGACCTGCGTGTGCTGGGTGAGCGACCGGACGGCAGTCCCTGGCGGGTCGCAGTGGAGCGGCCGGTGCCCGGCGCGCGCGGCGTGCAGGCGGCGTTGGCGGTCGAGAATGTCGCGGTCGCCACTTCGGGCAACTACCGCAATTTCTTCGCCGATGCGGGCCTGGCCTGGTCGCACACCATCGACCCGCGCACCGGCTATCCGGTGCAGCACCATGCGGTGTCGGTCACCGTCATCCATTCCAACGCGATGATGGCGGATGCGTTGTCGACGGCCCTGGGCGTGCTCCCTCCCAACGAAAGTCTGGCCTTCGCGCAGGCGCGGGGGCTGGCGGTATTGCTGCTGCTACGCGAAGGTGATCATGTGATCGAGCGCATGTCGCCGGCCTTCGCGCGCTACCTGCGGGCGCCGGACGCCGGCGCCTGAGGGTGGGCTCCGATCGTCGTCAGCTGGCCGCTTCGAAACGGTTGGCGGCGACGTTCTTGCGCACCTTGCTCGGGTCCCAGATGCGGCCGTTCATGGCGATGTAGACGCCGGGCGGCAGGCTCTGCACTGCGCCGACCGCGCAGCCGATGTTGAATTCGGCATCGGAGCCGCGGAAACGCGCGGGATTCAGGGCTCCGGTCAGCACGATGGTCTTGCCTTCGATGCTGGCCAGCACCTTGGCGGTTTCCACCATGGTGTCGGTGCCGTGGGTGACCAGCACGTGCCGCGCCGGTTGCGCGGCGATCGCCGCGCGCAGCAGTTCGCGGTCCTCGTCATTGAGGTGCAGGCTGTCCTTGCGCAGCAGCGGGATCACCGAGAAACGGAAGGCCACGCCCAGTTCCTTGAGGATGCCGCCGATCTGCGGATCGCCGATCTGGTAGTCCGACTTGTCGTCGAAGTAGATCTTGTCGATGGTGCCGCCGGTGGTGACGATCAACAGCTCGTCCATGGCCATGATTCCTTGGTCGTGATGCGCGCGGATTATACGGGTGGGCTCAGCGGCGCTTCGAGAAGCGTGCGCGCATGCCGTCCCAACTGGCTGCCACGACCAGGGTCGCGGCGACACATGCTTGCACCAGCCCGGGCAGGCGCGCGCTCGCGTCGGTCCAGGCTTCCATCACGCCGATGGCGAAATACAGCAGCGCGGCGACCGCGCCCCAGAAGCCTGCGTGCCGATGCCGGCGCAGCCACCACAGGACTGCCGGCAGAATCGGCAAGGACAGCGCGCTGGCGGCCAACCATCCGGGCAGCGACTGCGGCGGCGCCAGCCACAGCTGCCACAGCCATTGCCAGCCCAGTAAAGCGAAGCCGCACAAGGCGGCGAGTCGCGCAGCGGCGCTCATGCCTGCAGGCGACGGGCGAGATCGGCGACGCGACGGCCGAGGGCACGTGCGAGTTCGCGTTCATCCTCGCTCGGCTCCGGGTCATCCTCGGCGCCGGCGACATGGCTGGCGCCGTAGGGCGTGCCGCCGCTGCGGGTGCTGTTCAGACGCGACTCGGTGAAGGGGATGCCGGTGATCAGCATGCCGTGGTGTAGCAGCGGCAACATCATGCTGAGCAGGGTCGACTCCTGGCCGCCGTGCATCGTCGCAGTTGAGGTGAATACCGCGGCCGGTTTGCCCACCAGGGTGCCCGAGGCCCACTCGGCGCCGAGGCTGTCGACGAAGTGCTTCATCGGCGCGGCCATATTGCCGAAGCGGGTTGGGCTGCCCAGGATCAGCCCGACGCAGTCGTCGAGATCGCGACGTTCGACATAGGGCGCGCCATTCTCAGGCACCGGCGGCGCGGCGGTCTGTGTCACTGCTGCCACCGGTGGCACCGTGCGCAGGCGCGCTCCCAGGCCGCTTTCTTCGACGCCGCGGGCGAGATGTCGCGCCAGTCGCGCCACCGAGCCGCCGCGGCTGTAGTACAGGATCAGGATTTCGCTCATCGCCGCATTGTAGGCGTTGCTTCACTCCGCCGGTCGTGGGTCGGGCCCGGTTCATCTCCCGATGGTGCGTCTAGGGCAGCATGTGCGGCCCCGACGTTCAAGGAGGATGTATGCGCAATCAACGTCATTGGCTTGCGTTTATCGCCGCAGCACTGGTTTCGCCCATCGCTGCTGCGCAATGGTCGCCTACCGCCGAGTTGGGTTTCGTGGCAACGCAGGGCAATACCGACACCGTCAGTCTCAACGGCCGTTTCGGCCTCACTGCGGAGTCCGACCGCTGGACCCATGATTACTACTTCTCCGGCTTGCGCGCGGAGCAGGACGAGGCAGTCACCGCCAGTCGCCTGGAGCTCGCCGGCAAGTCGGCACGCAAGTTCGGCGAGCGCAGCTACGCCGGTGCGGCGCTGCGCTACGAAAACGACCGCTTCGGTGCCTACCGTCAGCAGGGCACGCTGGCGATGAACGTCGGCTTCTGGGCGCTACGCGACGAGCAACAAAGCCTGCAGCTGGAGGCGGGCCCCGGGTATCGTCGCGCCCAGTCGCAGTGGACCCGCGAGTGGGAGAGCGACCTGGTCGCGCGCGGCTTCGGCGACTACCGGCGGCACCTCACCGACAGCACCGAACTGCTGGTCAACAGCCTGGTCGAAGCGGCGGGCGACAATACATTTGTGCGCAGCGAGATTGGCCTCGGTGTCCGCATCAACAGCTCGCTGGCGCTGAAGGCTGCGGTACAGGCGCGCTACAACAGCGAGGTCGAACCGGGACGCAAGAGCACCGACACCCAGACCACGCTGAATATCGTCTGGCAGCGGAAATAGGCCGCTGCCGATCGCAACGGCGTCGCGATTGATCGAGCGCGCTACTCGGCGAGCAACGGCTCCGGCCGGTAAACCACCAGTACGCTGCCGAGCCGGGCGTTCAGGCCCTGGATCGGCATCACTAGATGCTTCAGGCCACCGTCGCCATCGCTGACGCTGACATCCGGCGCGCCGAGCAGATCGGCCGGGAAATGGTCGCTGAAGGCGGCGCCCTGCAGCTTGCGATCACTGGCCAGGCTGATACGACCATCGCGATCGACCACCAGCACCTGCTGCACCCGCTCGTTGCGCACCAGCTCTCCGACGAACTGGTCGATTTCGCCGAGGTTGCCGCGGATCTGTTCGCCGCGCACCGCCCAGGACAGGGTCTTGCCGACCAGCAGGTGCGCAGCTTCGCTGTTGCCACTGATGGCGCTGTTGGCGCGGGCGAGCAGGGCGGACTTCTCCGCCGCGAACTGTTCGGTCAGCCGTTGCGTCTCCGATGCCAGACGCGCCTCGGCCGCCGACAGCGCCATCTGTTGGCTGATGAACACGAACACCAGCAGCGCGGCCAGTACCAGGGTGATCCACAGCGGCAGGCGGGCGTTTTGCAGTTTGGACAGGATCGACTCGTTGCTTTCGCTGCTCATGCGCTACTCCGGACGGTGGCGGGGCGTGATGCTCCAACTATACGGGCTTTGATCCCAGGGCCGGCAACCCGCGGCCCGGCCCCGGTGCGCTAGGCTTGGCGCATGCACCTGCTCGAACTTGCCCGCGCCTGGTGGCGCCGCCTTGACCATGAACGCCAGCAGGCGTTCGCGCTGTTCCTGTGGACGCGCTTCCGCGACGACCGCTGCTTCGAGACTGCCGGCGCCTTGGCGTTCACCACCCTGTTCGCGCTGGTGCCACTGTCGATGGTGGTGTTCGGCGTACTGGCGGCGTTCCCGGTGTTCGATGTCTGGACCGGGCAGCTGGTCGACTTCGTGTTCTCCAACTTCGTGCCGAGCTCGGCGCGGGTGGTCGAGCAGTACCTGCGTGACTTTTCCGCCAGCGCCCGGTCGCTGACCTTGGCCGGTGTGATTGCTCTGCTGGTGTCATTGCTGGTGACGATGTGGAGCATCGAGTCGACCTTCAACCAGATCTGGCGGGTGCCGTCGGCGCGGCCACGGTTGTCGCGTTTCCTGGTGTACTGGACGCTGCTCACCCTGGGCACCTTGCTGGCGGCGGCGAGTTTCGCCATTACTTCCTACCTCTTTTCCTTGCCGGCGCTGTCGGGTGTGGAGACGGCTGGTATCAGCCAGCGCCTGTTGCGCTACGTGCCGACGCTGGTCGAGCTGATGGCCTTTACCGTGGCCTATGTCTTCATCCCGCACCGCAAGGTTCCATGGCGCCATGCGCTGCTGGGTGGCCTGCTGGCCACGCTGCTGTTCGAGCTCTCCAAGCGCGGTATCGCCGCCTACCTGCAGAGCGTGCCGACCTACCAGCAACTGTATGGCGCGCTGGCGGTGGTGCCGATTTTCATGCTCTGGGTCTACCTGAGCTGGCTGGTGGTGCTGTTGGGCGCGTCGCTGGCGGCCTCGCTGTCGTCGTTCCGTTATCAGCCGCGCGCGCTGCGGTTGCCGCCGGGCTGCGAGTACTACGGCTACCTCCGCCTGTTGGCGCGGCTGGAGGCGGCGCGTCGCGCAGGTGGTCTGCTGGACCAGGCGGCGCTCGGCGCGCTGGAGCCAAACCTGTCCGAGGACCAGTTGCAGCGCATGCTGCATGGCCTGGCCGAACTGCAGATCCTTGCCAACACCGAAGACGGCGGTTGGCTGCTGCGTCGTGATCTGGATTCGGTCAGCTTCGGTGAACTGCACGAGGGGCTGGGCTTGCGCGTGCCCGGTCCGGCAGCCAAGCTTCCCGGCCTCGATGATCCGGCCGGTCGGGCTGCCCTGCGCGCCCTCGACCACCTGCGGCAGCCGCTGGCGGCGCCGTTGGCCGCGCCGGTCGGAACCTTTCTTCGTTACTGAGAGCCGATGATGATGTCGCGATTGCCGCTGCTCCTGCTGCTTGCCTCCTTCGCTACCGCCTGCGCGCAGGCTCCCGAGCCGGTCGAGCCTTCGGCGAGTGACGCGACGCCTGCGCCGGTAGAGCAGATCGCCGCCCAGTCGCCCGTCGAAACGGAAGTGCCGGCGGCGGCTCGCGACCCGGAGCGCCCGCGCCTGCGCATCGACACCCTCGACCACGGAACCTTCGACCTCGCCGAGCAGCGCGGCCAGTGGGTGGTGGTCAACTTCTGGGCGACCTGGTGCAAGCCCTGCATCAAGGAGATTCCCGACCTCAGTGCTTTTGATGCCGCGCGCGATGATGTCCGCGTCATTGGCCTCGCCTACGAAGAGATCGCGCTGGACGACCTGCGCGCCTTCCTCGCCAAGCATCCGGCCGGCTACCCGATCGCAGTGCTTGACGTCTACGACCCGCCGGCGGATTTCGACACGCCGCGCGGGCTGCCGATGACCTACCTGATCGCCCCGGACGGCAAGGTCGCCAAGAAGTTTCTCGGCCCGATCACCTCCGATGACCTGGGCGCAGCGATTACCGAGCACGCCGCGACCGAGAGCTGAGCCATGCCTTGCGTGCGATTCCGTGTCGAAGGCCGGGTGCAGGGCGTGTGCTTTCGCGCTTCGACCCGCGAGCAGGCGCTGAATCTGGGGTTGTGCGGCCATGCCCGCAATCTGCCTGATGGCAGCGTCGAGGTGCTGGCCTGCGGGGAGCCTGGTGCGATCGAATCGCTGGCGCAATGGCTGCAGCATGGGCCGGCGCTGGCGCGTGTCGATTCATTGCAGCGGCGGGACGACGACGCGGTGGTCGCGCCGTCCGGTTTCCACACGGGCTGACACGGCTCAGTAGCGATTCGCGATCGGTTTGACCGGGCCGTTGAAGCGTTCTTTGCCGGGCTTGCGTGGCAGCGGTGTCAGTTCCAGCGACTGCGCCGGCACCTCGTGGTCGGGCAGGTGGTCGAGCAGGTGGCGGATCAGGTTGAGCCGGCCGCGCTTCTGGTCGTTGAAATCAACCAAGGTCCAGGGCGCATGGCGCTTGTGCGTGGCCTGGAGCATGGCATCGCGGGCGCGGCCGTAGTCGGCGTAGTGCTCACGCGCGGCCAGGTCGACCGGAGAGAGTTTCCAGCGCTTCAGCGGGTCGGCGAGGCGCTCGGCGAAGCGCTTCTCCTGCTCGGCCTGGTCGACCGTCAGCCAGTACTTGAACAGCAGGATGCCGTCGTCGACCAGCTGCTTCTCGAACACCGGTACCTGCTTCAGAAATGACTCGACCTCGGCCTCGCTGCAGTAGCCCATCACCTTCTCGACGCCGGCGCGGTTGTACCAGCTGCGATCGAACAGCACGATCTCGCCCGCGGCGGGCAGGTGCGGGATGTAACGCTGGAAGTACCACTGCCCGCGTTCGCGCTCGCTCGGCTTGGACAGCGCCACCACATGGCATTGGCGTGGATTCAGGCATTCGGCAATGGCCGAGATGGCGCCGCCCTTGCCGGCGGTGTCGCGGCCCTCGAACAGCACCACGATGCGCCGGCCGGTGTGCTGCAGCCAGCGCGCCATGCTGTTGAGCTCGACCTGCAACGGCTCGAGGACGGCTTCGTATTCCTTGCGTTTGAACTTGGCCATGCGTGCCGCTCCGGTGTGAGCTCATCGAAAGCCGGTTACGACCTGTTTACGCGATCAAGCGGTTTGCTCGGTCAGGTGCTGCGCAACATCGGCTTCGCCGATCTCGCCTTCGCGGCGCCGCAATGCGGCTTGCTCGGTCGGTTGCTTCACAACATCGGCTTCGCCGATCCCGCCTTCGCGGCGCCGCTATGCGGCTTGCTCGGTCAGCAGCTTCAGCTCATCGGCCTGGTGCTCACGTGACAGCCGCTCGACCAGTTCGTCGAGATCGCCCTGCATCACCTGCGGCAGCGCATACAGGGTCAGGCCTTCGACGCGATGGTCGGTGATCCGGCCCTGCGGGTAGTTGTAGGTGCGGATGCGTTGGCTGCGGTCGCCGCTGCCCACCTGCAGGCGCCGAGACTCGGCCTGCGACGCACTTTGCTTGGCGCGTTCGGCATCGAGCAGGCGTGCCTTCAGCAGCGACAGTGCCCGGGCGCGGTTCTTGTGCTGACTGCGCTCGTCCTGGCACTCGACCACGATGCCGCTGGGCAGGTGGGTCATGCGGATCGCCGAGTCGGTCTTGTTGACGTGCTGGCCGCCGGCGCCGGAGGCGCGGAAGGTGTCGACCTTGAGGTCGTTGTCGCGGATCTCGATTTCATCGATCTCATCGAGCTCGGGCAGGATCGCCACCGTTGCTGCCGAGGTATGGATGCGGCCCTGCGATTCGGTTTCCGGCACCCGTTGCACGCGGTGCGTGCCGGACTCGAACTTAAGCCTTGAATAGGCGCCGTGGCCTTCGACGCGGGCGACGATCTCCTTGTAGCCGCCATGTTCGCCCTCGTTGGCCGAAACGATCTCGACCCGCCAGCCCTGGCGCTCGGCGTAGCGCGCGTACATGCGGAACAGGTCGCCGGCGAAGATCGCCGCTTCGTCGCCGCCGGTGCCGGCACGAACTTCCAGGAACAGGTTTGCTTCGTCGCGCGGGTCGCGCGGAATCAGCAGCAGCGAAAGCTCGGCTTCGAGCTCGGCGAGTCTGGTCTTGGCGGCGGCGATCTCCTCTGCGGCTAGCTCGCGCATTTCCGGGTCATCGCGCAGGCTTTCGGCCGAGGCGAGGTCGCGGCGTGCCTGGGTTTCGTCCTGCAGCGCGCGCACCACCGGCTCGAGCTGCGCGTACTCGCGCGACAAGGTGCGGAACTGCGCGTTGTCGGCTAACACTGAAGGGTCGGCAAGCAGTCGCCCGACTTCCTCGTGGCGCTCGGCCAGGGCTTCGAGTTTGCGGCGCAGGCCGGGATTCATGGCGTGTCGTCACCGTACAGACGCTCGGCGGCGCGCAGCAGGTCGAGGTCGCCGTCGAGCGCCGCCTGCCGCAGCGTCGTGCTGGGCCCGTGCAGCAGTTTGTTGGTCAACTGGTTCGCGAGCAGCTCAAGCACTTCGTCGGCGGGCTTCCCCGACGCCAGTTGCTCGCGGGCACGCGCCAGTGCCTCGTCGCGCGCCGCTTCGCCACCGGCACGCAGTCGGCGCAGGCTGTCCTGGCGCCCCTGTGCCTGCCACCAGGCCATGAAATGCTCGACCTGCAGGTCGATGATCGCCTCGGCCTGCTGTGCGGCCTCGCGGCGCGAAGCGCGTCCTTCCTCGATCACCTGTTCGAGGTCGTCGACGGTATACAGATAGACGTCGCTGAGCTCGGCGATGTCGGGTGCGAGGTCGCGTGGTACCGCAAGATCGAGCAGGAACATCGGGCGGTGCCGGCGCACCTTCAACGCGGCCTGCACCGCCGCCTTGCCGAGGATCGGCTCGCGCGCCGCCGTGGCGGAAATGACGATGTCGGCTTCGGGCAGGTGGCGGTTCAACTCCGACAGCGGCAAGGCGTAGCCGCCGAAGCGGCTGGCCAGCGCCTGCGCGTGATCGAGCGTGCGATTGGCGACCAGCAGCCGTTGCGCCTTGGCATCGACCAGATGCCGCGCCGCCAGCTCGATAGTGTCGCCGGCACCGATCAGCAGCACGGTGGCGCGGTCGAGTTCGGCGAACACCTGGCGTGCCAGCCGCACCGCAGCGAACGCCACCGATACCGGATGGGCGCCGATGCGGGTATCGGTGCGCACCCGCTTGGCGACCGCGAAGCTCTGCTGGAACAGGCGGTCGAGCGCGCTGCGCATAGCCTTGCCTTCGCGCGCCGAGGCCCAGGCGTCCTTGACCTGGCCGAGGATCTGCGGCTCGCCGAGGATCAGCGAGTCCAGCCCCGTCGCCACGCGGAACAGGTGCCGCACCGCTGCCTCGTCATGATGGGCATACAGGTAGGCATCCAGCGCTTCGATAGTGATGCCATGATGCTGCGCCAGCCAATGTCGGACCTGCGGTTCGGCGCTGTCGTCGATGCGCGCGTAGATCTCGGTGCGGTTGCAGGTCGACAGCAGTGCCGCCTCCTCGACGCCCGGCACCGCCGACAAGGCCGACAACGCTTCCGGCAAACGCCCGGCATCCAGCGCCACCTTCTCGCGGATGGCGAGCGGCGCGGTCTGGTGGTTGAGGCCGAGGGCGAGCAGGGGCATGCGAAGGGCGCTAAGCGTCCGTTGTCCGGAGCAGGGTTAGGCTGGGCCGTCTATTCTAGCCGCTGCGCCTGTGCACCCCGCACCGTAGGCGACCCTACTCACCTTCAACGCTCCGGAATCGCATGATCGGGCCCCGACTCATCCTCCTTGCTCTGACCCTGCTGGCCGTGCCGGCCAAGGCGGCCGAGCCGGATGCGCCCGCGGTGATCGGTGCGCTGATCGAAGCCGAGTTCGCCCTGCAGTCCGGCGATCTGGAAGCGGCGGCCGAGCGCTATCTGTTCGCGGCCCGCGAAGCCGAAGATGCCGAGCTGGCGGCCCGCGCTGCATCGATCGCTCTGGCCGGCAAGGATCGCGGTCTCGCCCGCGAAGCAATGGCGCGCTGGCGGCAGCTGGCGCCGGCCGAGCCCATGCTGCTCGCGCAGTCCTTGTCGCTGGCCTTGCGCGATGGAGAGCACGAGAGCGCAATGGATCTGGCGCGCGCCCTGCTTCAACTGCCGTCCGACAAGGGCTGGCCGCTGCTGCTGCGAGTCCTGGCCGAAGCCGAGGGAGATGCGCGCATCATCGCAAGGGCAGTGGTAGCGGAGTTGCCGGGCGAGTCGGCGATGCCCGACGACATCCGGCCGTGGCTTGCGTTCGCTGGCCTGGCGCGGCGGTGGGACGACACGCTGACCGCCGGCCGCCTGGTTGACCACGCGCTGGCGCGCTTTCCGGACGAAAGCAGTGCCCGCTTGCTGCAGGCATCGCGCTTGCGCGAACGCGGCGATGCAGCCGCGGCGCGGCTCGCGCTGATCGCCGTGCTGGAGTCCCCCGAAGCCTTGCCGCCGGGGCTGCGTCGCGCCGCCGCGCGCGAGCTGGCCGCCAGCGGCGATCCGCTGCGCGCCGCCGAGCTGCTCGGTCGTGGCACGCAAGCGCCGGAAGACTACGCCCTGCGGGCTTCCTGGCTGATCGGCATGGATGATGTGCCGGCGCTGACCGCATTTCGCGTCGAGTTGGAAGCGCTGAGCGACGAGGGCCTGCCGCCGCGGCGACTGCTGTTGGGCCACGTCTGCGAAGCCTTGCAGCAATGGAGCGATGCCGAGCAGTGGTACCGCAGCGTTGCCGGCGAGGGTGCCGACATGGCCTCGCTTCGGCTGGCACAGGTGCTGTTGCAGCAGGATCGCGAGTCGGATGCCATCGCCGCATTGCAGAAATTGCAGCAGGCGAAGGATGTCGATGGTGAGCGCCTGCGCGAAGCCTTTTTGTTCGAGGCGGATCTGCATGGGCGAGCGGGCCGCGATGCCGAAGCGATGTCCGCCTACGCACGCGCGCTGTCGGTGCTGGAAGGCGATCACGGGCTGCTGTATGGGCGCGCTTTGCACCACGAGCGCCACGATCGCGTTGACGAGGCCCTGGCCGATCTGCGCCTGATCCTGCTCGACGATGCCGACCACGCGGCGGCCCTCAACGCCTATGGCTACACCGTGCTGGAACGCCGCGGCGACATCGACGAAGCGCAACCGTATATCGAGAAGGCGCATCGCCTTGAGCCGGACTCGCCGGCCATTCTCGATAGCCTAGGCTGGTTGTATGTACAGATGAAGCGGCTCGACGAAGCGCTTCCCGTGCTGCAGCGCGCCTGGGCCGAGGCCAAGGATCCCGAAATAGCTGCGCACCTGGGCGAAGCCTTGTGGCAACTGGACCGACGCGAGGAGGCGCGAGCCGTTTGGCGGGAGGGGCTGGCGATCGACGCCGAGCATCCCGCCCTGCGTGACGTGAAGGGGCGCCTGCAGCCATGATCCGACGCGCGCTTGTGATCCTGCTGTGCGCCTTGCCGTTGGCGGCCTGCGTCTCCCGTCCGCCGGTGCGCAGCGGCAGCGATGCCGCGCTGCTCATGGCGCAAGAGGCGCGCGAATCCGCGCTGCAGCAGCGGCCGGACTGGGGCATGACGGCCCGCGTCGCGATCCGCGCGGGCGGGCAGGGTGGCAGCGGCCAGTTGCGCTGGCAGCAGCAGGGCGGCGATCTTCAAATCACGCTTTCGGCGCCAATCACCCGCCAGGGCTGGCGACTCGTGCGTGATGCCGGTGGCGTCCGCCTCGAAGGCTTGGACGGAGGGCCGCACTTGGGCTCTGATGCCGAGTCCCTGCTGTTCGCTGCAACCGGTTGGCATTTGCCGATTAATGCGATGGCGGCTTGGTTGCGCGGCGCCCGTGCGGGCGCCGAAGCCGAACTCGAATTCGGAGTCGATGGCTTGCCGGCCCGGCTGCGCGAGCAGGGCTGGACGGTCGACTACCGGGAGTGGGATGGCAGCGAACCGGCCCGGCCGCGGCGGATCTTTGCCGAGCGCCCCGATGCCAGCGTCCGGCTGGTCATCGAGCGCTGGGATTCGCCGTGAGCGCGGCCTGGACCGAATGGCCGGCCCCGGCCAAGCTCAACCTGTTCCTGCGTATCGTCGGGCGGCGCGCCGATGGCTACCACCGCTTGCAGACGGTGTTTCAGCTGCTGGACTGGGGGGACCGGATTCATCTGCGTACCCGCTCCGATGGGCTTGTGCGCCGTGAGGCCGGGGATTACCCGGTCGACGAAGCCGATGACCTGGTGGTTCGTGCCGCCAAAATTCTGCAAACGGAGTCGAAAACCAGCAAAGGCGTGGATATCCGTGTCGAAAAGTCCATCCCAATGGGCGGCGGCTTCGGTGGTGGCTCGTCCGATGCCGCGACCGTGCTGGTGGCGCTCAACCGGCTCTGGGAGGCAGGGCTCGACAGCGACCAGCTGGCAGCGCTGGGGCTGGCACTGGGGGCGGATGTGCCAGTGTTTGTGCGTGGACACAGCGCCTGGGCCGAAGGTGTCGGCGAAGCCCTGTCTGCGCTCACCCTTCCGTCAATCTGGTATCTGCTGGTCGATTCCGGCGTTGGAGTGCCCACTGCCCAACTCTTCCAAGCGCCTGATTTGACGCGGGATGCGGCGCCGACGACAATAGCCGACTTCGTTTCCGACCCGCGCACGCTCGGCCCAGTCTGGGGCAATGCTTTCGAGCCCGTGCTGCGACGCCTTGAGCCGCGCATTGCCGCGACGCTCGATGTGCTGGCGCAGCTGGGCCCGGCCTGTCTCACCGGCACCGGCGGTGGTTGCTTCGTCGCTTTCCCTGACCGGGATTCGGCGCTGCAGGCGCAGCGGTCATTACCCGGCGGCTTGCGCTCCTGGGTCGTGGCCGGAGTCAACGAATCGCCGCTGCTCGCTGCGCTTGCGCGCTGGCAGGGGTGACCAGAACGAAGGGGCGTCGCCAAGTGGCCTAAGGCACCGGGTTTTGATCCCGGCATTCGTAGGTTCGAATCCTACCGCCCCTGCCAAGTTCCATCGCCGTCCCCCAGCGCCTTCTTCGCGGAAGCAACGACCATGGCCCAGCAGAACCTGCTCGTCTTCACCGGCAACGCCAATCGGCCGCTGGCCCTGGCGATTTGCCGTCAGCTTGGCATTCCGCTCGGCAAAGCTCTCGTCGGGCAGTTCTCCGATGGCGAGATCCAGGTCGAAATCGAAGAAAACGTACGTCGCCAGGAGGTGTTCGTGGTGCAGCCGACCTGTGCCCCGACCGCCGAACACATCATGGAGCTGCTGGTGCTGGTCGATGCGCTTAAGCGCGCTTCGGCGGCCTCGGTCACGGCGGTGGTGCCGTACTTCGGCTACGCCCGCCAGGACCGTCGCCCGCGCTCGGCGCGCGTGCCGATCACGGCCAAGGTCGCTGCCAAGATGTTCGGCGCCGTGGGTACCGATCGCGTGCTCACTGTCGACCTGCATGCCGACCAGATCCAGGGCTTCTTCGACAGCCCGGTCGACAACGTCTATTCCTCGCCTCTGCTACTGGCCGACATCTGGCGCGCACACGGCACCGACAACCTGATCGTGGTGTCGCCGGATGTCGGCGGCGTGGTGCGCGCCCGCGCCATCGCCAAGCGCCTCGACGATGCCGACCTCGCCATCATCGACAAGCGCCGCCCGCGCGCCAATGTCGCCACGGTGATGAACATCATCGGCGACGTGACCGGCAAGACCTGTGTGCTGGTCGACGACATCGTCGACACTGCCGGCACCCTCTGTGCTGCTGCGGCGGCGCTCAAGGAGCATGGCGCCAAGAAGGTCGTCGCCTACTGCACCCATCCGGTGCTGTCCGGCGCCGCCATTACCAATGTGTCCAACTCCCAGCTCGACGAGTTGGTGGTGACCGACACCATTCCCCTGTCGGAAGCGGCGCGCGCCTGTGCCCGCATCCGCCAGCTCAGCGTCGCCGAGCTGTTGGCCGAGACAATCCGCCGGATCGCCTTCGGCGAGTCGGTCAGCTCGCTCTACGTCGACTGAGGCACGTATTCCCGGCGCTGCCGGGTCATTCGCTCACCTGGTCGCGGGTGAGCGGCAAAGCCGCCGCGAGGCGGTCCATCACCGAAGAAAGGCAACAAACAATGAGTACCGAACACAAACTGACGGCCACCAGCCGCGACGTCGAGGGTAAGGGTGCGAGCCGCCGCCTGCGTCGTTCTGGTCATGCGCCGGCGATCGTCTACGGCGCCAAGCAGGAGCCGAAGAACATCCAGATCGAGCATAACCACCTGTGGCTGGTGTCGCAGAACGAATGGTTCTATTCCTCGATCCTGCAGCTCGACATCGACGGCAAGGCCGAGAAGGTCGTGCTGCGCGACATGCAGCGCCACCCGTTCAAGCAGCAGATCATGCATCTCGACTTCCTGCGCGTAGACGAGAATGCCCAGATCCGCTTCAAGGTGCCGCTGCACTTCCTGAATCAGGAGAAGTCGCCGGCCGGCAAGTCGGCGGGTGTGGTCATCACCCACGAGCTCAATGAAGTCGAAGTCAGCGCGCTGCCGAAGGATCTGCCGGAGTTCATCGAGATCGACCTCGGCGAGCTGAGCGTCGGCGACATCGTCCACCTCTCGCAGCTCAAGCTGCCAGCTGGCGTGACCATTCCGGCGCTGAAGCTGGGCAAGGAGCACGACCTTGCGGTGGTGATCGCCAAGCACGCCCGCGTCGAGGCCGAGGAAACGGTCGCGCCGGAAGCCGCTGCCGAAGTGCCCTCGACCAAGGCCGGCAAGGCTGCGGCGGCCCCGGCTGCCGCTCCCGCCAAGAAGAAGTAAGCGGCGGCAGGCGCCGGCGGATCGCGTCGGCGCCTCCGACCTTCCTCGATGGCAGGACTGCGACTCATCGTCGGGCTGGGTAATCCCGGTGCCGACTACACCCGAACCCGGCACAACGCCGGGTTCTGGTTTATTGACGCGCTGGCGGATTCGCTAGGCGCGCGCTTCGGCCTGGAGTCGAAGCTGTTCGGCGAGACCGCGAAGGTCGAGCTGGCCGGGCAGAGCGTGTGGCTGCTCAAGCCGGCGACGTTCATGAACCACTCCGGCAAGTCGGTGGCTGCCGCCTTGCGCTACTACAAAATCGAGCCCGAGCAGGCGCTGCTGGCGCATGACGAGCTCGACCTCGCCCCCGGCGTCGCCCGTCTGAAGTTCGACGGCGGCCACGGTGGCCAGAACGGTCTGCGCGACACTATTGCGCACCTCGGGCATAGCCGCTTCCACCGCCTGCGCGTGGGCATCGGTCACCCCGGGCACAAGGATCGCGTCACCTCCTGGGTGCTTGGCCGCCCGGGCAAGGATGACGAGCTGGCGATTCATCGCGCCATCGACGACGCCCTGACGGCTCTGCCGCTGGCGGTCGCCGGTGATTTCAACGAGGCGATGAAACGCCTGCACACCCCCACATCCTGAGGTCTATCCATGGGTATCAAATGCGGCATCGTCGGCCTGCCCAATGTCGGCAAGTCCACCCTGTTCAATGCGCTGACCAAGGCCGGCATTGCGGCTGCCAACTTCCCGTTCTGCACCATTGAGCCCAACGTCGGGGTGGTGCCGGTGCCGGATCCGCGCCTCGGACAGTTGGCCGAGATCGTCAAGCCGCAGAAGGTGATCCCGACCTCGGTCGAGTTCGTCGACATCGCTGGTCTGGTCGCGGGCGCCGCCAGCGGTGAAGGGCTCGGCAACAAGTTTCTCGCGCATATCCGCGAAGTCGATGCGATCTGCCACGTGGTGCGTTGCTTCGAGAATGACGACATCGTCCATGTCGCGGGCAAGATCAATCCGATCGCTGACATCGAGACAATTGATACCGAGTTGGCGCTTGCCGATCTCGAGTCGGTCGACAAGGCCCTGCAGCGCGTCGAGAAGCAGGCCAAGGCCGGCGACAAGGAAGCAGCGGCCCGCCGCGATGTGCTGCAGAAGCTGCGCGTCGCCCTCGATCAGGGCAAGTCGGCGCGCTCGGTGTCGCTGTCCGTGGAAGAGCGTGCCCTGGTGCGTGAGCTGTTCCTGTTGACGCTCAAGCCGGTGCTGTACGTCGCCAACGTCACCGAGGATGGCTTCAGCAACAATCCGTGGCTCGATGCCGTCCGTGCCCGCGCGGCGGAGGAGGGGGCCGAGGTAGTGCCGGTCAGCGCC
>DASUOA010000298.1:0-7003 GCA_036276895.1 Arenimonas sp.
ACAAGGCCTCGATCGCCCGCGGCGGCCGCGGCGGCGAATTCGATGCGCGCGAGACTATCGCCCGCATCGTCAAGCTGCGCGCCGAACGTGCCGCCCTGCTCGGCTATCCCAACCACGCGAGCTACCAGCTTGAAGACGCCACCGCGCGCACGCCGGCGGCGGTCAACAAGTTGCTGGCCGATTTGGCACCGGCGGCCGTGGCCAACGCGCGCAAGGAAGCCGCGGACATGCAGACGATCATCGATCGCGAGGGCGGCGGCTTCCAGCTCGCTGCCTGGGACTGGGATTACTACGCCGAGAAGGTGCGCGCCGAGCGCTACGCTTTCGACGAATCGCAGCTGAGCCCTTACTTCGAAGTCAGCAACGTACTCGAAAAAGGCGTCTTCCATGCCGCCAGCCAGCTGTATGGGCTGAGCTTCAAGAAGCGCAGCGACCTGCCGCTGTATCGCGACGATGTCAGCCTCTATGAAGTCTTCGACGCCAACGGCAAGCCGTTGGCGCTGCTGGTGATCGATCTGTACGCGCGCCCGAACAAGCGCGGCGGCGCCTGGGCCAATGCCTACGTGCCGCAGAACGACCTGCTCGGCACCTTGCCGGTCACCGGCAACCATCTCAATGTCACCAAGCCGCCGGCGGGCCAGCCGACGCTGTTGACCTTCGACGAGGTCAACACGCTGTTCCACGAGTTCGGCCACAACCTGCACCAGATCTTCTCGAAAGTGAACTACCCCCGCTTCTCCGGCACCTCGGTGCCGCGTGACTTCGTCGAGTACCCGTCGCAGGTCAACGAGATGTGGGCGACCTGGCCGTCGATCCTCGCCAACTACGCCAAGCACCACGAGACCGGCGAGCCGATGCCGCAGGCGCTGCTGGACAAGGTGTTCGCGGCCGAGAAGTTCAACCAGGGCTTCGCCACGACGGAATACCTGGCGGCGTCGCTGCTCGACCAGGCCTACCACCAGCGCCCGGCCGGCGAGCTGCCGGATGCCGCGGGCATCCTCGACTTCGAGGCCAAGGTGCTGAAGGACGCCGGTGTCGCGCTCGACACCGTAGCACCGCGCTACCGCTCGACCTACTTCAGCCACACCTTCGCCGGCGGCTACTCGGCCGGTTACTACTCCTACATCTGGAGCGAAGTGCTGGACGCCGACAGTGTGCAATGGTTCAAGGAGAACGGCGGCCTCAAGCGCGCCAACGGCGATCACTTCCGCAAGACCCTGCTCTCGCGTGGCGGCAGCAAGCCGGCGATGGACTTGTTCCGCGACTTCCGTGGTCGCGACCCGGAGCTCGGGCCGCTGCTGACGCGACGCGGCCTGGACGGCACCGCCGAGTAAGTCGCGAGAACGGAAAAGGCCCGACCGTGATGGTCGGGCCTTTTTTCTTGCCTTGCGTCGGTGCAAAAGGAAACGCCGGGCAGATTGCTCTGCCCGGCGTTCGATTTGCAGCGTGAGGCTTAGGCTTAGACGGCCTGAACCTGATCAGCCTGCAGGCCCTTCTGGCCCTTGGTCACCACGAAGGAGACCTTCTGGCCTTCCTGCAGCGACTTGAAGCCGGTGCCCTGGATCGAGCGGAAGTGAACGAACAGGTCGTCACCGCTCTCCGGGGTGATGAAGCCAAAGCCCTTGGCGTCGTTGAACCACTTGACGGTACCAGTCTGACGATCCGACATAACTAACTCCTTGAAACACGAAAATAATGGACCCGCCCGGAAAGACTCCGGTACAGGACTGA
Organism: Arenimonas sp.; assembly: GCA_036276895.1. GTDB lineage: Bacteria > Pseudomonadota > Gammaproteobacteria > Xanthomonadales > Xanthomonadaceae > Arenimonas. The sequence goes on from DASUOA010000298.1 coordinate 1,732, forward strand.
GGTTGCAGGGAGTAAGCACGTGGAACGATGAAGCGGATCGCAGGATCTACCGCATCGGGTCACAAGTCACGGTGACCCAAGCAAACAACAGTGGGGCGCACACTACACACTTGTTCGGGGAAAAGCCAGCAGCACATGAGCGACTGTTCAGAAACGAGACGGGCCGCACAGTGGCGGCCCGTTTCGTACGGCGTTGGCAGCTGATCGTCAGGCACCCATAAGGCGACGCCGACGGGCGCGCAGCAGCTCGTGCACCGGGCGCGCCTTGCCTTCGTATTGCATGGCATGAACGCGGATCACGTAACTGTTGCCTTTATCGAAGCGAACCTGCTGCACGCGCTCCATCAGCTGCGCCTCAGCCTGATCGAGCTGGGTGACTTGCTCGGCGCCGATCTTGGGCAGGCTGCGCAGGTCACGATAGGTGTCCTGCAGCGAATCCATCCACGGCTCGCCAGCAGGCTTGGCGACCTTAGCGGTCTTGCTGGTCTTGGCGGCCTTGACCGGCTTTGCCGGCGCCGGCACCTCGGCCGAAAGATCCTGCACGAAGCGGCTCTTGACCGTGGCCATCTGTTTGAAAAGCTTGCTGAGCTCCTTGTCGCTCACCGATTGTGCCGCCTCGGTGTAGAAATCCGCGCCGTCCTGGCTGGCCTCGATCAGGCCCGAAAGCATGTGGCTGGTGTCGCTCATGACATCTCCTGGGTCGGGCGGTGGGCCTTCGATGCAGCCTTGGCCGGAGTGCGGCCGAAGGCGCAGCGTTTGCCCATCGCGATGGAAGGTCGTCCAGCAGACCCTCGGCACCGGCGACCGCGGTTGCGCGGTCGGCACCAGTCTGGACGCGCGTTAGAATACTGTGAACCGGGTCAATAAATTGTTATTCGACCCTATCCATATGATTTTCAAATACTTTATTGCCGAGCATTCACTCGAAACGGACCATGCTTCCGCCCGCCGACACTCATCTTGCCATCATCGGCGGCGGACCCGCCGGGCTGATGGCGGCCGAAATCGCCAGCGCCGCTGGCGTTCGGGTCGAGCTGTTCGATGCAATGGGCTCGGTCGGTCGAAAGTTCCTGCTGGCCGGCAAGGGCGGACTGAATCTGACGCACTCCGAGCCTTGGCCGGACTTCGTGCGGCGCTATGGCGACCAACGGCCATGGGTCGAGTCCTGGCTACGCGAGTTCGATGCCGACGCGGTTCGAGCTTGGGCACGCGACTTCGGGGTCGAAACGTTCGTCGGCAGCTCCGGACGCGTCTTTCCCAGCGACCTGAAGGCCGCCCCGTTGTTGCGCGGTTGGGTACGCCATCTTCGCGAATGCGGCGTGCGCATGCACATGCACCACCGCTGGCTGGGCTGGGATAGCGACGGCCGACTGCGCTTCGAGACGCCGGAAGGTGAGCGCGTGATCGCAGCCACGGCCACGGTGCTCGCGCTTGGTGGCGGCAGCTGGGCCAAACTCGGCTCCGATGGCCGCTGGGCCGACGTGCTGGCCGCCGAAGGGATCGAAGTCAGTCCGCTGCAACCCAGCAATTGCGGCTTTGATGTCGAATGGACTCCGCACTTTTCCGAGCGCTTCGCCGGCCAGCCGATCAAGCCGGTGGTGGTGGGCTACCGCGACCGCGACGACGAGCCCGCCCGGCTGCAGGGCGAATTCGTGATCACCGCCAGCGGTATCGAAGGCAGCGCCATTTACGCGCTGTCGGCCTTGCTGCGCGATCGCATCGCGAGCGAAGGCGAGTGCCGCATCGAACTCGACCTGCTACCCGGACACCCACCCTCGCGACTCCTCGCCGAGCTGCAGCGACCACGCGGCAAGCGCAGCCTGAGCGAGCACCTGCGGCGCAGCGCCGGGCTGGATGCCGTCCGCGTCGGCCTGTTGTACGAGGTGGGCGAGCGGGCGCGGTTTGCCGATGCCGGATACCTGTGCCAGTTGCTCAAGGCCCTGCCGCTGCGCCTGCTGCGACCGCGACCGATCGACGAGGCGATCAGCACCGCCGGCGGCGTTGCGCAGGCCGCACTGGATCCTGCCTTGATGTTGCGCAACCGGCCCGGCGTGTTCTGCGCCGGCGAGATGCTTGATTGGGAAGCCCCAACCGGCGGCTACCTGCTCACCGCCGCCATGGCCAGCGGGCGGCATGCGGCGCGCGGCGCGTTGAATTGGCTGGCGCTGCGGTCGTAGACTTCGACTTGGCGGCCCCCGACGCCTTAAAGACGCAGACCGCAACGCGTAACGACAGGAACCCGGGCATGTCCGACAGCGAACGCCGCCGCCTGGAAAAGGCCGCCAGCTTCGAGCTCAAACGCCAGCTCAACGAAGAGCAGCGGCTGACCTTGGCCGACCTCGAACGTTTCGGTTGGGAGCTCAAATTCATCCGCCGCAAGCCGTTCCAGCCACCGGTGCCGGTGATACTCGACGGCGATCGCAAGCATTACGCGGTGCTGCGCGAAGACGGCAGCCTCGACGAGAATCCCGGTTTCGTCATCCGCGGCTGAAAGCAGGCGCCCTACCAGTCCGTGCGCGCCGGCAGCAACCCATGCAGCTCGGCATCGGTCAGGTTGCGCCACTGCCCCGGTTTCAGCGCACCGAGCTTGATGTTGACGATGCGCACCCGACGCAACTGGGTCACGCGATAGCCCAAGGCTTCGCTCATCAAGCGGATCTGCCGGTTCAAGCCCTGCGTCAGCACGATGCGGAACCCGAACTTGGCCAGTCGCGAGGTGCGGCAGGGCTTGGTCATCTGCCCATGGATGCGCACCCCGCGCGCCATCTGGCGCAGGAACTCGTCGGTGACCGCCTTGTTCACCGCCACCAGGTATTCCTTTTCGTGCGCATTCTCCGAGCGCAGGATCTCGTTGACGATATCGCCATTGCTGGTCAGCAGGATCAGGCCCTCGGAGTCCTTGTCCAAGCGCCCGACCGGGAAGATCCGCTGCGCGTGGTCGACGAAGTCGACGATATTGCCCTTCACGCCGCTCTCGGTGGTCGAGGTGATTCCGACCGGCTTGTTCAGCGCGATATAGACATGCTTGCGCCGCCCGGGCGCCACCTTGCGCGCAGGCAGGGTTTCGCCATCGACACGCACTTCGTCGTCATCCAGCACCTTGGCGCCGACGCCAGCGACGTCGCCATTGACCGTCACCCGGCCCGCGACGATCAGCTCGTCAGCCTCGCGGCGCGAGCAGAAACCGGTTTCGCTGATGTGCTTGTTGAGACGCATGGGTTACTCGAAATCGAACAACGTGATGTCGAACACCAACATGCCGCGCGGCGCACCCGGACGCGGGTTGCTGTCGTAGGCAAGCGGGCCGGGAATCCAGAAGCGATAGGTATCGCCCGGACTCATCAGCTGCAGACCCTCCTGCCAGCCGGGAATCAGCTGCTGCAGGTCGAACACCGCGATCTCGTCACGCTGTACCGAGCTGTCGAACAGGCGGCCGTCGGTGGTCCAGCCGCTGTAGTGGATCTGGATGGTGCTGTCGGGTTTTGGCCTGCCGCTGCCCGTCCCCTTCTTCAAAACCGTATAGGCAAGGCCACTTGCGGTGCGTTGCGCATCAGCGGGCGGCGCGGCGACATCAACCGGAGCCTTCAGCGGATCGTAGTTTCCGATGACGGTCAGGTCGATCACATGGGTATTCAGCGGCATGCCGGGATACCCGGGCTTGAGCTGGTCGGGCTCGATCCACCAACGCCGGGTCTCGCCGATCGGCGTGGTCAGCACCGCCCGCGCCAGGCCGGGCAGACTGCGCGCCAGGCCGCGGAACGAGGTCGACTGCACCGCTTCGGGGTCGCTACCCATCTGCGTCTGGCCGTCGGCCGAGCGCACCAGCGCGCGGTATTCAATGAAGGTGGGCGACACCGTCGACGCGCCGGCCTTGCCCGGCTTGAGCACGACATAGCGCATGCCCGTCGCGGTTTCGACCGCATCCGAGGGCACCGGCGGAGCCTTCGCGTCGGCCACTTCCGGCATTAGCAGTACACCGATCAACAAAAGCACACGCAACATGGCAGTCATGGAATCGCCCTCTAAGCTCCGCGCAGACGGCGCGCAGGGTAGCACTCCGTGTCACCGGCGTAGAGCACCTTTGCAGGATGGCGTCCAGCGTCGACAATCGAGCGCCCTGCCCCGCGAGTCCCGATCATGCCGCTGCGTGCCCTTGTGCTTGCCCTCGTGCTCGCCTGCCCGACCGCTTTCGCCAACAGCTCGCCTGCGGCCGATGGCCTGCAGACCATCGCCGAGCGTTCGGGCTTCGTAAAGACCGGGCGGTATGAGGAAGTTCCGCAACTGTGCGTGGCGTTCGAGCAGGCGTGGCCGGCGACCGTGCGCTGCCGGGAGTTCGGAAGGACACCCGAGGGTCGGCCCATGCAGGTGCTGGTCGCTTCAGCCAAGGCCCACTTCGAGCCCGCGCAGGCGCGCGCCGCCGGAGTGCCGGTGGTGCTGGTGCAGGGTGGAATCCATGCCGGCGAAATCGATGGCAAGGACGCCGGCTTTCTGGCGCTGCGCGAACTGCTCGAAGGCAAGGCCGGCCACGAAGTGCTGGATCACGTGGTGCTGCTGTTCGTGCCGGTGTTCAACGTCGACGGCCATGAGCGCTTCGGTCGCTGGAACCGCCCCAACCAGCGCGGCCCCGAGGAGATGGGCTGGCGTACCACCGTGCGCAATCACAACCTCAACCGCGACTACGCCAAGGCGGATAGCCCGGAGATGCAAGCGATGCTGGCGCTGGTCGAGGCCTGGGACCCCATCCTCACTATTGATCTGCACGCCACCAACGGCGCGCAGTTCGAGCACGACATCGCCATCCAGGTCGAACCTCTGCATGGCGGCGACGCGCAGTTGCGACCGATCGGCAAGAACTTGCGCGACACAGTAATCGCCCGACTCGAAAAGCAGGGCCACCTGCCGCTGCCCTTCTACCCTAGCTTCGAGATCTACGACGACCCCAGCTCCGGATTTGCCGACGGCGTCGCCGACCCGCGCTTCTCGACCGGCTATTTCCTGCTGCGCAACCGCTTCGCGATGCTGGTCGAGACGCACAGCTGGCGTCGCTATCCGGAGCGTGTGCGCTCGACCCGCAACACCCTCATCGCCAGCCTCGAGTTGGCCGCTTCGCAGGGTCGCGACTGGCTGGCCGCCGCGCACGCCGCCGACAGCCGCACCGCCGGAATTGGCGGCCAGCGCGAACCACTCAGCTATGCCGCCAGCGCCAGCAGCCGCCTGATCGAGTTCCGCGGCTATGCCTATACCCGCACGACATCGGAAGTCTCCGGCGCCC
>DASUOA010000299.1:0-2895 GCA_036276895.1 Arenimonas sp.
CCTTTCCTACCCGCGGCGGCTGCCGGAAAGGGCAGCGTGCCGCTGATGGGTCTCGATGATCTGTTGGCCTGGGCCGACATCATCACCCTGCACATCCCGCGCACCAAGGACACGACCAATCTGCTGAGCGAAGCGCGGCTGCGCGCGATGAAGCCGGGTGCCTACCTGGTCAATGCCGCGCGTGGCGGGCTGGTCGACGAGGAGGCGGTGCTACGCCTGCTCGACGAAGGGCATCTGGCCGGCGCCGCATTCGACACCTTTGTTACCGAACCGCTGCCGGCCGAGTCGCCGCTGCGCGCGCATCCCAAGCTGATCCTGACGCCGCACCTCGGCGCCTCCACCGGAGAGGCGCAGCAGGCGGTCAGCACCATCCTGGCGCGTCAGATCATCGACTTCTTCGCTACCGGCGCCGTCGCCGGCTGCGTCAACCTGCCGCCGCTGACACCGGAGACCGCGCGAGAAGTCGGCCCATGGATGCCGCTGATGACCGCGCTAGGCAAGCTCGCCGCGCGTCTGGTGCCGGCGCCGACCAAGCTACACATCACCTACGCCGGACGCACCGAAGGTCTCGACCCGAGGCCGTTGACGCGGCTACTGGTGGCCGCATTGCTTGGCCCGCATTCCGGTCGCGTCACGCCAGTGAACGCCTTGCACGAAGCGGCGCTGCGTGGCCTCGAAGTGTCGGAAACGCTGGGCGGTGATGGCGATGGCTTCGACCGACTCCTGCGCCTGCGCGTCGAAGGCGATGGCAGCGTGCGTGAGATTGAAGCGACCCTGCACCGTGGCCCGCGCGTGGTGCGCCTCGATGGCGTCGAACTCGATTTCGACCCCAATGCGCATCTGCTGCTGATGCAGAACGAAGACCGACCCGGCGTCATCGGGCTGGTCGGTTCGCACCTCGGCGCCGCCGGCGTCAACATCATCAACTTCGCGCTCGGTGCCAAGGGTGACGGTCGCGCCGTCGCCGCTATCACCGTCGACCGCGAGGTCGCCGACAATCAGCTGGTCGCCCTGCGTGGCGTGCCCGGCATCGTCGCCATGGAGCAGATCTGATGCGCATCCTGCTTGCCCGTCACGGCGAGACGCCGTGGAATGCTGAAGGCCGCTACCAGGGGCGCCGTGACATTCCGCTGTCCATCATCGGCGAACAGCAGGCGCGCCAGCTCGGCCAGCGCCTGCGCGAGGTGTCGATCACCCGTGCCCTGGCCTCGCCGCTGTCGCGCGCGCGCCGCACCGCCGAGCTCGCACTCGGCGAAGGTCGCGCCTCACTGCTGCAGATCGACGAGGGCCTGGCCGAGATCGGCCATGGCGATTGGGAAGGTCTGCTCGCCAGCGAGATCCGCGCCCGCGATCCCGAGCGTCTCGCTGCCTGGCGCGAAGATCCGGCCAGCGTGCTGATGCCGGGTGAGGGCGGCGAGTCGTTGCAGATCGTGCTCGACCGCGCCTGGCCTGCGTTCGCGCGCGCCTGCAGCGGATTGGCGGCCGACGATACGTTGCTGATCGTTGCGCATGATGCGGTCAATCGTCTGCTGCTGTGCCGCGTGCTGGGCCTGCCGCTGGATCGGTTGTGGAGCTTCCGTCAGGCGCCGACCACGCTCAACCTGCTCGAAGGCGAGCAGGTCGATGCGCTGGAGGTGGTGCGCCTGAACGATTGCAGTCACCACACCGCCTTGTTCGGCGAGGCGGTGCATCGGGCCTTGTAGCGGCGCGCTCAATTCACCGGCTTGATCGTCCCGCAGTCGTTGCCCAGCCACTTGCCGCTGCCGTTGATGGTGGTGTTCTGCACCTTGCCTTCGTGCGTGTTGCTAAGGGCGATGCGCATTTCGTAGGCGGTGTCGCTGGAGAAGGTGTAGTGGCCTTCGCCGCTGGACTCGGGGTTCTTGCAGGAAAAGCGCATGCTCAGGGCGTTGCTGCTGCGCGAGGTGATCTCGTGCGTGCAGTCGCCCTTGGTCTGCTTGGGAATATCCATACGCTCGACCATTTCCTTGCTCATGCAGACCTTGACGGTCATGCCGGTGTCGCCGTTCGAGCCCGGCATGGCGATGCCCTGCTTGGCGAGGATGCCCTCCATCATCTTGCGCTGCTCCGGCGGCATCGCCTCCATCTGCTTGCGCGCCTGGGCCATCGCGGCTTCGAGCTCGGGGTTTCCGGACATGCGCTGCTCGACCTGCCACAGGCCGGGGCGCATGGACTGGGCCTGGGCGACGTTGCAGGCGAGGGCAAGGAGGGTCAGGCTGAGGGTTGTGGCGATACGGCGCATTGGCGGGCATCCGGATGCAAGGGGGAGCTGGCATTCTCCGCGCTTCGCTGCCGCCGTCAAACCCGGGTTCAGTTGCTGATCGGGCATAATTCCGCCGCGATCGCCCCCTGCCCAGGCAGGGGTGTGGCATATACGCAACAACAGAACGGAGTTACAGAATGAAATTGATCAAGCCGCTGCTGCTGGCCGCACTGTTGGGTGCCAGCTTGACTGTTGCCGCCAAGGATGATGCCGCCAAGGCCCGCGAGGAGGCGGAGCAACTGCTGGAAGCCGTGAAGATGGAAGCATCCTTCGTCAACCTCCAGCAAGGCCTGATGCAGCGCGAACTGAAGGCGAACCCGCAGTTCGGCCCCTATCAGGAACAGTTGCAGGCGTACTTCGACAAGCATGTCAGCTATGCGGGCCTGAAAGATGAGCTGGTGGCGCTGTATGCGAGCGAATTCAGTGCCGACGAGCTGCAGCAGATCACCCGCTTCTACCGCACCGAGGCGGGGCAAAAGGCTTTGGCGAAAATGCCGGGCCTACTTAACCGGAGCGTCCAGCTCAGTGTCGCCCGCGTCGAGAACAATGCCCCGGAGCTGGAGGCGATGATCAATGCCGAAGCGGAGCGTCGTCGCGCCGAGTTGTCCAAGTTG
>DASUOA010000300.1:0-3776 GCA_036276895.1 Arenimonas sp.
GCCCAGTACCTGCACGACGACAACCGCACCGTCGGCCACCTGCTGCCGAAGACCGGCAACTAAGAGGCCATGCTCATGGCCTCGCCAACGACACGCTCCGGGAGCACTCTGATGAAACTGTTCGCCCTCGCCGCGGCCGCCCTGCTCGCCAGCACCTCCGCCGCCCAGGACATCCGCCTGCCGGACTACCAGGAGCACACCCTGGCCAATGGCGCCCGCGTGCTGCTGATGGAAAAGCACGACGTGCCGATCATCGCTCTCGAAGCCGTGGTGCGCGGCGGCAGCCTGGCCGACGCAGACGGCAAGGACGGCACCGCCGCCCTGCTCGCCGAGCTGATGCAGAAGGGCGCCGGCACGCGCGATGCCGCCGCCTTCGCCGAAGCCGTCGATGCCGTCGGTGGACGCCTGAACATCGGTTCGGGCCGCCTCGGCCTGAACCTGAGCGCCGAGTTCCTCGCCGACGATGCGGCCTTGATGGTCGAGCTCGCCGCCGACGCGCTGCGCCGCCCGCAGCTGCGCGAGGACGAGTTCGCCAAGGTGCGCGAGCGCAGCATCAAGTCGCTGGTCGCCGCCAAGGACGGCTCGCCGCAGGCGCTGATCGGCACCTATGGCCAGGCCTGGCTGTATGGCGAGCATGCCTACGGTCGCCCGGCCGGCGGCAGCGAAGCGACGCTGGCGGCGATCGAACACGCCGACCTGCTGGCCTGGCAGAAGGCGCAGCTCGGCGGCGATCGGCTGATCCTCGTGGCGGTGGGCGCGTTCAAGGCCGACGTCATGAAGGCGATGCTGGACAAGGCTTTTGGCGACTGGGCCGCTGCCAGCGGCAGGCTTCCGGACATCGGCGCCAAGCCGCGCGAGTCCGGCCGTCGCGTGTTGCTGGTCGACAAGCCCGGCGCCACCCAGACCTACTTCTGGCTCGGCAATGTCGGCGTCTCGCGCAGCGACCCCGAGCGCGTCGCGCAGGACCTGGTCAACACCCTGTTCGGCGGTCGCTTCACCTCGATGCTCAACTCCGAACTGCGCGTGCGCACCGGCCTGACCTACGGCGCCGGCTCCAGCCTCGCGCGCCTGCCGCAGCCGGGGCCCACCGCGCTGTCCTCGTTCACCCGCACCGATGCCACGGTCGAGGCCATCGATCTGGCCATCGCCACGCTTGAACGCCTGCACACGGAGGACTTCGACGAGGCGATGCTGAAGTCCGGCCGCAACTACGTGCTCGGCCAGTTTCCGCCGCGCATCGAAACCGCCGGGCAGATCGCCGCGCAGCTCGGCACTCTGGCCTTGTATGGCCTCGACCGCAGCGAGATCGACGGCTTCTCGGCCGCCGTGCACGCCGTCGACGCCAAGGCCGCGCGCCTTGCTGCGACCAGCGCCTTCCCGCGCGGCGACGATCTGGTCATGGTGCTGATCGGCGATGCCAGCAAGATCCGCGAGCAGGTAAAGAAGTACGGGCCGGTGACGGAAATGCCGATCACCGCGACGCGCTTCCAGCCCTGACTGACGGGCGCGAGCACCGCCTGGGCTTCACTCGCCCGGGCGATAGCGCAACTGCAAGCGGAAGCTCGTCAGCGCATCGTTGTCGCGCCCGTCGGCGCGACGCACGTCGAGCGGCGCATGCAGCACTTCGGCGCGCCAGCCCCAGCGCCCATGCTCGCGACCGATGCCGAAGGCGTAATGGCGCAGCCATCCGCGGGCAACCAGGTGTGAGCGGTCGCGCACGTCGAACACCTGAGCATCGACTTGAACTTCCGGCTCAGTGCGCAGCACGCCCCATTCCGCGTGCCAGCGCCAGTCACGCCACGCTCCGCCAAGAAGCCCGGCGGCGCCGTAATGATTCAGATCGACCCGATCCTCCGAAGGCGCCTGGCATCCAAACGGGTTGAGCTCGCGGTCATAACCGATCGCCAACTCCTCCGGGCAGGTGATGTCGCCCCTGACCTGCCCGTGCTGGCCATGCGCACGAAAGGCCAGCGCCAAATGCTCGCCGCGCCAGACGGTCTTGCCGATGGCGACCGCAAACAGGTCGCGTGGCTGCGCACCATCGATTTCTAGCGGCGGCGTGAAACCCAGGTCCAGCTGGAGTCCGTGCGGCAGACCGAGCTGGAGTCGCACACGGCCGAACACTGGCGACTTGTTGAGGTCTTCCAGCTTGAAGCCGTTGAAGCCGACCCGGCGCTGGCGTTCGCTCAGATGCGGGATGTGACCGAGTTCCGCGGCCAGTTGCCACTGCCAGGCGCCCAGCCCGTCTGGCAGTCCGAAACCGGTCATCAGACTGGATACGGCCATGTAATTCATCGCCCAGGCCTCCGGACGATCGGCGGCGAGCACCTCGTGGCTGCCGAGGTCGTGATCGAAATGCGCCGCCGCTTGCCCGGCAGCGCCCAGCATGCTCAAGACCAGCAGTTTGCCGACACGCATCGCGCTCTCCCTGCCGATTACGGATCCAAATCGCCGCTCCCACCCTTAGCCACGTTCGACAGATTGGTGAGATAGCCGCGCGGATCGCGCAGCAGGCTCATCGCCTTGATCGGCACGCTCGATGTCACCGTCAACACCCATTTGCCGCTGCCATCGCCGATGGCACCCGTCAGGCCCTTGCCGGCATTTCCTTGTTCGATATCGGTCGAGCTCAGGGCGATCGCCTGTCCGGCCGGCAAGGTGAGAGTCACGGCGCCGCCCGGCCCCATCAGACCCGGATCGTCGCGACCGACGATACTGATCGAGGCATCGGTGACGCCGGGATTGACCAGCCGCAGTTCGCTGACCTGATTGGGGTTCTGCGCCGGATTGAACATCGGCACGACCGTGGTCAGCCCGTCACTGCTCGCCACGACGTCATGCATCGCGGTCAGGAAGCCATCGGGCGTGCGGATGTAGGCCATCTGCACGAAGTCGAGATCGGACTCGACATGCACGCGCCAGTCGCCGCTGCCGTCGCCGAAGCTGCCGCTGAGTCCCTTGTCGGCATTGCCGAATTCGATGTCCTGCGAGTTGAACTGCTGCGAAGCCAACGCCGGCAGCGTAAAGGTGATGCTGCCCGCCGAGGGCTGGCCGGCATCGTCGACACCGGTGACCGTCACCAGTCCACCCGTGTTGCCTCGGTTGGTGATGCGCACGAAACCCTGCTGCTGCTCGTTCGAGGCCGGCGGCACGAACCACAGCACGCGTTCGCCGCTGGACAACTCGCTCTGGTCGGGGATGCTCGACAGATTGGTCAGGTAGCCCGCCGGGTCGAACAGCAGGCTCTGCACGCTGATGCGACCGGTGGCCGCGACATTGAGCTGCCACTTGCCGGTGCCATCGCCGAAGGCGCCGCTGAGCCCTGCGCCGGCATTGCCACTTTCGAGGTCGACCGAACTCAACTCGACCGACTCCAAGGCAGGGATCGTGAGGCTGACCGCCGAGTCGCCGGCAACTCCGGCGTCGTCGATGCCCTCAATCATCACCGACACCGCCACAGTCTCAGTATTGATGACCCGCAATCGACTCACCTGGTTCGGATTCTGCGCCGGGTTGAACATCGGCACGAACCAGTCGCTGCCGTCGCCGACCACGCGTTCATGCATCGACGTCAGAAAGCCGTCCGGCGTGCGGATAAAGGCCAGCGCTTCGATGTCACTGGTGGTGCCGACGATGACCGACCAGTCGCCACTGCCATCACCGAAACTCCCGCTCAGCCCCTTGTCGACGTTGCCAGCTTCGATGTCCTGCGAATTGAACTGCCGCGATTCGTTTGCAGCCAGCGTCAAACTGATGGTACCGGCGGAGCGCTCGCC
>DASUOA010000301.1:0-3518 GCA_036276895.1 Arenimonas sp.
CCGATGTGCCGAACGAGCCGCGCTACAACATCGCGCCTTCACAACAGGCGTGGGTGTTGGCCGCCGACGGCGAAGGCGGCGCCAAGGCCGGGCGCATGCAGTGGGGCCTGGTGCCGCACTGGGCCAAGGACGCGAAGGGTAGTTACTCGACCATCAACGCGCGCGCCGAAACCATCGCCAGCAAGCCGGCCTTTCGCGAGCCGTTCAAGCGTCGGCGCTGTCTGGTAATCGCCAGCGGCTACTACGAGTGGCTGCCGCTGCCCGATGGCAAGAAGCAGCCCTACCACATCCATCCGACGGACGCGCCGTTGATGCTGATGGCGGGGCTGTGGGACCGCTGGCAGGCGCCAGGCGGAGATACATTGCTCAGCTTCAGCATCGTTACCGAAGAAGCGCGTGGCGACATGCGCCAGTTGCATGAGCGGCGGCCGGTGCTGCTGCAGGGCACGCAGCTGCAGCACTGGCTGTATGCGCCGGCATCGGATGCGGAGGCATTGCTGCAGGCGGTTCCGGATCCGGCGCTGCGATGGCATCCCGTGCATCCGGGCGTTGGCAATGCGCGCGCGGAGGGCGAGCGGTTGATCGCGCCGTTGGGTTGACGTTAGCGAGTTCACGAACGCCGTGAACCGCACGCGGATAACGCGGATAATCCGGCGTCGCACGCGATGGCCCGGATGAATCTCGGCGCATTGAGCAAGCCCGCGCTGCCCATGAACGACTGGAGTGATCGATGAGCTTCCTCACCTGGCTTGGCTTCAAGCCGACCGCGGCCGACCTGGCCCACGCCATGCTCAAGCAGCTTCGCCGCCTAGGGCATTCGGACTGGCATTACCTCGCCGCAAGCAACGAGCTGCGCAATGACCGCGATGCGGTCGTGCATCTGGGCAATCTCGCGCTCGAGTACCGCCAGGCCCCGCGCGGGCAACGCCGCGCCCTGGTCGAGAAGTACTGCAGCATCGCCGACGGCCTTGCCAAGGAAGTGCCGAAGCTGTGGACGATGGCGCAAGGCGCGATCTATCCGATCCTGCGCTCGCGCTGGGACCAGCCCTTGTTCGCCTTGCATGTGCGCGCACAGGGGCATGCGCCGCGCAGCTACTCCAGCCGGCCGCTGGCCGACTCGCTGTGCATCCGTCTGGTCTACGACTTCGGCGCCGGGCTGGCGCATATCGACGACGAGCTGATCGACACCTGGGGCCAGAGCTTCGAGTCGGCGCTGGAGGCCGCCGTCGCCAACTTGCGCGCGTTGGAATCGCCGCGCTGGCACGCGGTCGATGATGGCGTCTACCAGTTGCAGTCCGACGTGAGTTACGAAGAAAGTTTCGTGCTGCTCGACCGCGTGCGTGCCGCGCTGCCGTTTGCCGACTCGGCGGTGTTCATCGCCTGCAATCGCGGGGTGCTGCTGGCGGCCTCGGGTGCCGACGATGCCGCGCTGCTGCGAATGATTGCACTGGCGGAGCAATCGCTGCACGAGCGCCCCTGGCCGCAGTCGCCGGAGCTGATCACGCAGGGCGACAACGGCTGGCAGACGTTCGCCGCCGAGGGCGAGGCGGCCATGCGTGCGCAGGAGCTGATGACCCAGGACCGCGCGCGCATCTACGACGAGCAGAAGTACGCGCTGGAGCAGATCCACGAAGCCACCGAAGAGGACGTCTTCGTCGCCAGTTGCAGCCTGCTGCGCCGCGACCAGGATGCGGGCGCACTGCGCAGCTGGAGCACCTGGTCCGATGGCGTGCTCACCCTGCTGCCGCAAAGTGATTTGGTGGCCTTGGCGCGCAACCTCGACCGTGATGGCGACCCCGATGTGCTGTTCGTCAGCTGGGACAAGCTGCAGCAGGTGTGCGCCGCACGCCTGACAGCCGAGCCGCTGGATCCGCCGCGCTATCGCACCGATGGCTTTCCTAGTCAGGAGGAATGGGAGCGGCTGGCCGAGCGGGTGTGACGGCAAGAGTCGTCGCGGGAACACGGGGGGCTGGTCGCGAACAGTTCGCAGCGACGGGTCGGCGAATGGTGCGTCGCGGCTGACCCGGGTCGACCCGAAGCGGTCGATCAGCAACTGCAGCTTGACCCCCATTCCTCGTCGGACTGCGACACCGATGCTGCGACAATGGGTCCTGCCTGCGCTCCGTGGGCAGGCTCGCGCAGGGGAAATGCATCCATGAAAGTCGCTATCAACGGCGCCGGTATTGCCGGCACGGCGCTCGCCTATTGGCTGAGCAAGTGTGGCCACGAGGTATTGCTGATCGAACGTGCGCCCGAACTGCGTACTGGTGGGTTCGCGATCAACCTATGGGGCATCGGCTTCGACGCGCTGGAAAGAATGGGCCTGCTGCCAGGCTTGCTGGAGCTGCAGCACCACTCCGATGAGTTGCGCATGGTGGACCGCTCGGGCCGCACCCGTGGCGGCTATCCGTCCAGCGTGCTGTTGAAGCTGGCCAAGGGGCGTATGGCCACGCTGGCGAGATCCGACATCGCCGCAGCCATCTACGGTGCCTTGGACGACCGGGTGGAAACACTGTTCGGTGACAGCATCGGTGCAATCGATGATGACGGGACGCGAGTTCGGGTCCACTTCGAACACGCGCCACCGCGCGAGGTCGATCTCGTGATTGGCGCCGACGGCCTGCACTCGCGCATCCGCCAGATCGCCTTCGGGCCGGATGACCGGTTCGAGCATGCGCTGGGATGCCATGTCGCGTCGTTCGAGGTCGCGGGCTATCGGCCGCGCAACGGCAACGCGTATGTGGCGCATACCGCAGCGGGGCGATATGTGGCGCGGTTTCCGCTGCGCGATGATCGCATGCTGTTCTTCGTGCTTCTGCGCGACGAGCACCTGGGCGGGCCTGCGCCGACCTGCCAACTCGAGCGCAAGGCGGCATTGACGCATGCGTTGGCCGGTATCGGTTGGGAGTCGGCCACCATCCTTTCGGCGCTCGAGCGCGTCGACGACATCTACTTCGACAGTATCAGTCAGATCCGCATGGACGCCTGGGCCAAGGGCGGGGTGGCCTTGATCGGCGACGCCGCAGCCTGCCCTTCGCTGATCGCGGGAGAAGGTGCGGGCTTCGCGCTGGCGGAAGCCTATGTGCTGGCCGGCGAGCTGCATCGCCATGGCGGCGATACCGGGGCGGCGCTCGCCCAGTACCAGTCGCGTCTGCAGGCCGTGGTTGCGCGCAAGCAGAAGCAGGCAGAAGGTCTGGTGGCGTCGTTTGTTCCGAGAACCGAGCTCGGAGTGCGCGTACGAGACTACGCCACGCTGCTGATGCGTCTTCCGGTGTTTCCACGCCTTTTGATGGGGCGCTACTTCCACGACGAGGTTGCGTTGCCGGAATACGGCATTTGAAGACCCGACGTGCTGTGTGCTGGGTGCTCACGAAGCCCGGCTCACGCAGTCGACCTACTTCTTTTCGAGCTCGATGATCAGGGCCTTCATCTCGCCGATCTCCCGACGCTGTGCCTCGATGATCTCGTCGGCCAGCTTGCGTACGCGCGGATCCCTGATTTGAGCTCGCTCGCTGGTC
>DASUOA010000302.1:0-6046 GCA_036276895.1 Arenimonas sp.
TGCGCGCGCACCAGAGCGATCGCGAGCAGCGCGTGCGCGGTGGGGTGCTCGGGATCGTCGGTCAGCACGCCGCGCAGCTGCTCAATTGCGGAATGGTGGTCACCCTGCGCAAGGCGGGCACGGGCGAGCTCGATGAGGCGATCGCTCCTCAACTGGGTCACCCCAGCGCCACGAGCAGCGGCGTCGAGCCGGACAGCGAGCCGAGCACGATCTGTCGCAGGCCCAGCATGCCGAGGAGCAGCGCGATCACGCCGTTGCTCTTCGCGCCGCCGAAATACTCGTAGAGCTCCAGCGCGCGCGTCTGCAGGATCACCGCGCCGTACACGCACACGAGCTTCCACGCGATGATGGCGAGCAACGCATAGCGTGCGCCGCCCTCGCCGAGCCAGCCGACCTCGGCCGCGTACGTGATCCCGAAGAAGATGACGAGCGCACCGGCGACGGCGACGGCGCACAGGGTCGCCTCCTTTAGCCGCGTCGGGCTGCCGAGCAGATAGCCGTTGATCGCTAGCCACGGCAGCCCGAGCCACGCTCCGGCGAGCATCGTCGCTAGCAGAGGCCAGAACGGGTCAACGACCAGCTTCGCAGCGGACGACGGCTGCGGCTCGTCAGGTAGACGATAGCGCGCGCGGTTCATTCGCGCCCGTGCGATTTCAGGAACGCAAGCACTTCGTCGTACTGGCCGCCTTCGTTCGCATAGCGCGCGTAGTTGCGCGCCGTCGTCAGCCACTCCGACGTCGTCGACCGCGCTTGCACCAGCGCGGACTGCACGAGCGCATCCGTGATCGGCGACTCGCGACCGAGCTCAATCGAACGCTCGATCGCTTCGTCGACGGCCGTCTCGACGATGTCGCGAAGATCCGCGCCGGAGTAGCCACCGGTGCGCTTCGCGACGTACGCGACGTCGATCGCGCCTTCGATCGGCCGCGACGCGAGCAGCCTTTCAAGAATCTGCGTACGGGCCTCGAGGTCCGGCGGCGGCACGAAGAGCACGCGGTCGAAGCGGCCCGGGCGGCGGAACGCGGGATCGACGGCCCACGGCACGTTCGTCGCGGCGAGAATCAGCACACCGTCGTTGTTCTGCGAAAAACCATCCAGTTCGCTGAGAAACTGGCTGACAAGCTTCGAGCTCGTTCCTTCGCGCGTGTACTGGCGCTTGCCGCCGAGCGCCTCGACTTCGTCAAAGAACAGCACCGAGGGCCTCATGCGCCGCGCCTGCTCGAAAACGGCGTGCAGCTTGCGCTCCGACTCACCAATGTACATGTCGAGCACGTCGGAGACGGCGACGTTGTGGAAAGTCGCGCCGCATTCGCCAGCCGTCGCGCGCGCGAGCAGCGTCTTGCCGCAGCCGGGTGGGCCGTAGAGCAGCACGCCGCCGCCGGACTTCTTGCGGAAGCGCTCGAACAGCGAAGGCTTCTGGAATGGCGTGATGATGCGGCGGCGGATCTGCTTCTTGATGTCAGCGAGGCCGCCGACCTCCGCGAACGTAATGCGCTCGGTCGTCGTCGTGACGAGCCTGCGCACCTCGGACTCGCCCGTATCGTCGTTCGCGACTGTCGTCGCGCGGCTTTCGCGCACGGCGCGAAACTGCACGACGCGCCCGCCGAGCTGCTCCTCGAGCGCCTTATCCTCGATCGCCGGGTTCGCCGCGATCGCGGCACGATAGGCTGCCGTGCCTTCATCGCGTCGACCGAGCGTGTTCAGAACGCGTGCGCGTTCGAGCGCGGAGTCCGCGTCACCGCCGTCGAGCCAGTCGAGCGCGGCCTCGGGCAATCCGTTGGCGTACAGCGCGCTGGCGAGCCGACGCCGCGCCGCACGGTCGATAGCGTCGCGCAGCGAGAGTTCATCGAGCAGCGTCGCGACGCGCGCCGCCGCGTGCACCGCCAGACCGGTGTCGAGATAGGCGCCAGCGAGCGCTGCGTTGCCGGGCGCGGCACGAAGCGCGGTTTCGAGTGGGAGCAGGACCGTGTCGTTCATGTCAGGTCGCGAGTATAGGAAATTCATACGCCGTTTCGGACAGTCTGCGGAGTACCCGGAAGCGGCGCAAGGGCCGGCGTGGCGGTTGGCGGTGCGCCATTGCAGGGTGTCTCGACCCGCTGATGCGTGGTTCGCCGAAATGGGGTCAGAAAACAATGAGAACAGGAGAGTCTGCCGACGGCAGGTGGTGATCTGCTGTAGCGCGCAATACTCGCTACGCCAAGCCCCCACTCCGCAACAACCGGAACACCGCCCACGCAATCCCGCCCGCCGCGGGAATCGTCAACACCCACGCCCACAAAATCCGCTCGATCACCGGCCAGCGCATGGCGCGCGAATTCTGCGCGAAGCCGACGCCCATGATCGCGGTGGAGATGCTGTGCGTGGTCGAGACCGGCATGCCGAAGTGCGCGGCGGCAAGCAGGATCGAGGCTGAACTCGTCTCCGCGGCGAAGCCGTGCACCGGATGCAGCTTCACCACCTTGTGCCCGAGCGTCTTGACGATGCGCCAGCCGCCGGCGGCGGTACCCAGTGCCATCACGATGGCGCAGGTGACGATGATCCACAGGTCGATCTCGCCCTCGTCGCTGGAGCCCGGATGCAGGAAGCCCAGCCACGTCGGCAGGTCGTCAAGCACGCCGGCGGCTTCAGCACCGAACAGCGACAGCGCGATGATGCCCATCGCTTTTTGCGCGTCGTTGGTGCCGTGCGCGAAACCCATGTAGGCGGCCGAAACGATCTGCGCGCGGCCGAACACCGCATTGATCCAGCGCGGCCGTGATATCCGCGCCAGCCAGCCGCCGGCACCGTTCATCGCGCTGATCAAGGTCATCAACACGCCCATCAACAGCAAGCCGAGCAGGAAGCCCGCCAGCGGCGAACTCACCATCGGTAGACCGACCTTCCACAACAAGCCCGCGCTCTGCGACCAGTCGGCCGCCTGCTGCGACCAGATCAAGGCATCGAAGCGACCATCGGCCGCGGCAATCGCGGCACCGCACAGCCCACCGATCAAGGCGTGGCTCGACGACGACGGCAGGCCCATGCGCCAGGTCACCAGGTTCCAGACGATCGCACCCGACAGTGCGCTGAGGATCAACTGCGAACTGACCGTTACCACCGCGGTGTCGATCAGCCCCAGTGCGATCGTCTTGGCCACCGCGGTGCCCGCCAGCGCGCCGATCAGGTTCATCACCGCGGCGAGGGTCACCGCCTGCAGCGGCGACAGCACCTTGGTCGCGACTACGGTGGCGATCGAGTTGGCGGTGTCGTGGAACCCGTTGATGTACTCGAAGACCAGCGTCGCCAGCACCACCACGAGCACGAGAGTCAGCATCGCGCGGCGCTCAGGAGTTCTTCAGCACGATCTGGTAGATGACGTTGCCGGCATCGCGACAACGGTCGATGGCTTTTTCCAGGATCTCATCGAGATCCTTGCGCAGCAGGTAGCGGATCGGATCCTGCTCGGCATTGCAGGCCTCGGCGTAGAGCTCGAGGATCACCCGGTCGGCTTCGGTCTCGATCGCCTGCAGGCGGTCGTTGTGGCGACGCGTCGGCTCCAGCGCCATGCCGCGACGCAGCTGCCCGGTCATCTGCTGCAGCACCGAGCAGGCGCGCTCGAGCATGGCGGCGCGCGGGCCGAAGTCGACCTCGCCGATGCGCTCGGCAGCGATCATGTAGCGCTCGGCGAATTTCTCCACCGCCTTGGCGATCTTGTACAGACCCGCCGACAAGGCCTCGATGTCCTCGCGCTCGAGCGCGGTAACGAACGTGCCGACCAGCTGCTCGCTGATCTGCTCGACGATCTCTTTCTGCTGTTGCCGCGCGGCGAGGAAGCGGTCGAGCGAACGGAACGCCGGTGGCGTCGCCACCAGCTCGGACAGCGCCGCGGTACTTTCGCGCGCAGCGGCGGCGCTCTGTTCGAGCAGGCCGAAAAACTTGTCGCCCTTGCCGAAGATAGTCTGCAGCGAAAACATCCGGTTCCGCTCCGCCCGTCCGGCCAGTGCCGGCGCCAAAGCCGCCATGTTACACGCGCATGACCGATGGCCGGCGGCCGCGTCACGGGCCGCGTGTATGATCGCGCGCATGATCGAACTCGCCATCGTGGTTTTCCTCGTCCTCGTCAACGGTTTCTTCGCGATGTCGGAGATGGCGGTGGTGACCGCCCGCCGCAGCCGCCTGCGCCAGCTCGCCGGCGACAGCCGCGGGGCGCAACGGGCACTGGAGCTGTCCGAGCACCCCGAGAATTTCCTGTCGACGGTGCAGATCGGCATCACCCTGGTCGGCATCCTGCTCGGCCTGTTCGGTGGCGAGGCCTTCGGCCTGGCGATCGCGACCGCGCTGGAGCAGGCAATTCCGGCCTTGGCACCCTGGTCGGCAGCGATCGGCCTTGGTCTGGCGGTGGCATTGATCACCTACCTGTCGCTGGTGCTCGGCGAGCTGATGCCCAAGCGGCTCGCGATCGGCAGCCCCGAAGCCATCGCCGGCCGGGTCGCGCGGCCGATGTACGCGTTGTCGAAGCTCGCCGCACCGGCGGTGGCGCTGCTGTCGATCAGCACCCGCTTGCTGCTGCGCCTGCTCGGCCGCGGCGCCGTCAGCAGCGGCACCGTCAGCGACGACGAGATCCGACTGCTGGTCGCCGAAGGCCACGAGCAGGGCGTGATCGAATCCGACGAGCGCGACATGCTCAACCGCGTGCTGCGCCTGGGCGAGCGTCGCGTCGAGAGCCTGATGACGCCGCGCACGCGCATCGCCTGGCTGGATGCGGCTGCCGCGCTGGAGGACAACCTCGCGGTGATGCGCGAGACGCCGTTCGCCCGCTACCCGGTGCTGCGCAGCAGCGACCAGGACGTACTCGGCGTGCTGGAGGTCAAGACCCTGGCCGGCCGCGTCGGGCTGCGCGATGGCAATGAGCTGTTCGCGCAACTGCGGCCACCGCTGTTCGTGCCGGAATCGACCCCGGCGCTGAAATTGCTGGAGATCTTCCGCGAAGAGCAGCAGACCCTGGCGCTGGTGGTCGACGAATACGGCGACATCACCGGCATGGTCTCGCTCAACGACCTGTTCGGCGCCGTACTTGGCCGCTTCCAGGCGCTGGAGAGCGAGATCGACGAACCCATGGTGGTGCATCGCAACGACGGCTCGATGCTGATCGACGGCCGCCTCTCCAGCGACGAATTGCGCGACCTGCTGGGCATCGCCCACGCCGAAGAACCGGAAGACGACGACTACCATACCGTCGCCGGGCTGGTGATCGCGCTCGCCGGCCGCATTCCGGCAGTGGGAGAAGGCTTCGACTGGGGCCGCTGGCATATCGAAGTGGTCGACCTCGACGGCCCGCGCATCGACAAGCTGCTGGTCAGCCGGCGCAGCGATGGCACCTGAGATCAGCACCCGCGCCCTGGTCGATCGCTTGGCCGACCGCGACCCGGCGCACGGCTACACCATCGGCGAACTGCTCGACGAGTTCCGCACCCGCGCCTTTGGCTTGTTCCTGTTGCTGGCACTGTTGCCGGCCTTCATCCCGTTGCCAGTCGGTATGGGCGCGGTCAGTGGCCCGCTGGTCAGCCTTATCGGCCTGCAGCTGCTGCTGCGTCTACCGCACCCCTGGCTGCCCGGGCGTCTTGCCCGGCATCCGGTCAAGCCCGAGCGCTTCACCCGCTTCCGCGCCCGCGCCAGCCGCTGGCTGCAGCGCCTGGAGAAGATCAGCCGGCCGCGCGCGGAAGCCATCGTCGACCATGCCGCTGCGCGCCTGTTCACGGGCTTGTTGCTGCTGATTCTCGGTGTGCTGTTGAGCTTGCCGATCCCGCTGACCAACTACCCGTTCGGCCTGATCCTGCTGCTGTACGCGATCGCACTGATCGAACGCGACGGCCGCATGATGCTGCTCGCCTGGCTGCTGGGATTGGCCGAAATCATCGCGTTCGCCCTGTTCTCGCAACAGATAGCGACTTGGATCGCCGCGTGGTGGGCCTGAGCGGCTGCGGGTAACCGCGCAGCCGCAGCCCAAGCGGCCGCTGTTTGAGCCCTCGCAGAGGGCGAGTTCGGCCGCGCCGGGGGCGGCGGAGCG
>DASUOA010000303.1:0-3143 GCA_036276895.1 Arenimonas sp.
CGTCCATTTCGGCGCAAGGCCGGCATGCACCATCATCCAGCCCAGTTCGCGGTCGACATGCACCAGTTTCTGCATGCGCAGCCACTCGAGCAGCACCTGGCTGTCGTCGGCGAACACGATGCGCTGCAGGTCGGGGTTGACCTTGCGCTGCTCGTCGTCGCGCCGCTGGCCGATCGCGAGCAGCGACAGGTCATGGTTGCCGAGCACGACGGTCGCGTTGGCGCGCAACGAATGCACCAGCCGCAGCGTTTCCAGCGACTGCCCGCCGCGGTTGACCAGGTCACCGACGAACCACAGGCGGTCGTTGGCGGGGTCGAAGCGGATTTTCTCCAGCAGCCGTTGCAGCGCGTCGTAACAGCCCTGCACATCGCCGATCGCGTAGGTGGCCATCAGCCGGCCTCCCGCGTAGTCAGGTGGTTGGCGAGCCGCACGAACTCAGCTACCGCGAGCTGCTCGGCGCGTGCGTCGGGGCGGATGCCCGCGGCCGCGATGTCGTCGCCGCTGCAGATCTGCGACAGCGCATTGCGCAAGGTCTTGCGGCGCTGCCCGAAGGCGTCGCGGACCACGCTGGCGAACAGTGCCGGGTCATTGATGCCGACCGCATCCGCGGCTTTCGGGATCATCCGCACTACCGCCGAATCGACCTTCGGCGGCGGCCGGAATGCTTCCGGCGGCACATCGAACAGCGCGATCACCTCGCAATACGCCTGCAGCATCACTGACAGCCGGCCATAGACCTTGCTGCCGGGGTCGGCGGCCATGCGGTCGACCACTTCCTTTTGCAGCATGAAGTGCATGTCGCGGATCGCCGCTGCGTGTTCGAGTGCATGAAACAGGATCGGCGATGAGATGTTGTAGGGCAGGTTGCCGACTAGCCGCAGCTGCGGCTTGGATTGGCCATCGTCCAGTGCCAACTTGCTGAAATCGACCTGCAGCACGTCCTTGTGGATGATGCGCAACTCGCCAACGCCATGGGCGGCTTCCGACAGCGGCGTGATCAAGTCGCGATCGAACTCGATCACCGTGAGCGCGTGGTGTACGCGCAGCAATGGCAGGGTGATTGCGCCCTGGCCGGGGCCGATCTCGACGATGCGCTCGCCGGGGCGTGGGTCGATGGCGAACACGATGCGCTCGATGCAGGCGCGGTCGACAAGAAAATGCTGGCCGAGGCTCTTCTTCGCAGGGGCCTTGAAGTGGCTCATGCGTGCATCCTGCGTCGCGCCAGCTGCGCGCACAAGTCGGCGGCGGCGATCAGGCTGGACGGGTCGGCACTGCCCTTGCCGGCGAGGTCGAGCGCGGTGCCGTGGTCGACGGCGACGCGCGGATAGGGCAGGCCGAGGGTGAGGTTGACGGCATCGGCAAAGCCGTTGTGCTTGAGCACCGGAAGCCCTTGGTCGTGGTACATGGCGAGCACTGCATCGACCTGGTCGAGCACGGCCGGCAGGAAGGCGGTGTCTGCCGGCAAGGGGCCGAGCAATTGCAGGCCGTCGCTGCGCAGCCGCTCAATCACGGGGACGATCACATCCAGCTCTTCGCGGCCCAGGTGGCCATGTTCGCCCGCATGCGGGTTGAGGCCGAGCACAGCGATGCGCGGCGAGGCGATGCCGAAATCATCGGTGAGCGCACGCTGCAGGATGCGCAGGCAGCGCAGCAGCATCACTTCGTTGATCGCGTCCGGCACCGCGCGCAGGGGCAGGTGGGTGGTCGCCAGCGCGACGCGCAGGCGCGGATTGGCCAGCATCATCACCACATCGACACCGGCCTGTTCCGCCAGCAGTTCGGTAGTTCCGGAGTAGGCGATGCCGCCGGCGTTGATGCTGGCCTTGTGCACCGGTCCGGTGATGACGCCATCGAACTCGCCGTCGAGGCAGCCGCGGCCGGCTCGCAGCAACGCATCGATCACCGCTGTCGCGTTGGCGGAGTCAGGCTGGCCGAAGCGCACTGCGCGCGTCTGCGGAATTTCAAGCAGCGCCAGTTCGCCGGGGCCGGTCTGCGCGTCGGCAGCGCATAAGCGCAGAGGCAGGCCGAGTGCAGCGGCGGCGGCGGTCAACGTGTCGGGATCGGCCAGCGCCACCCAGTGCGCGTCGCGTGCGCGCTGGGCGAGCCGCACACAGAGTTCCGGGCCGATGCCGGCCGGCTCGCCGGGCACCAGCGCGAGCCGTGGCCTTGGCAACGTATCAGCCGCCCAGTCGCGAATCGACGTAGGCGTCAGCTCGCAGCTGGCGCAGGAAGCGCTCGTACTCTTCCTCGGCCTTGCGTTGGCCGATCATTTCGCGCGCCTTGTTGCGGCGGTTCTGCTCGGTGACGTCCTGCTCGCGGCTGCCGATGCGACGGACGATATGGAAGCCGATATCGCTTTGGAACACCGGCGACAGCGCGCCGTCGGCCATTTGCTGCAGTTGGTTGGCGATCGCGGTGCCCCAGTCGTTGATCCCGAACCAGCCCATGTCGCCGCCCTTGTCGCGGGTCATGGTGTCGTCGGAGTGCTGCTTGGCCAGCGCCGCGAAATCGCCGCCGGCGGCGATCTGGTCGCGCAGGTCCTGCGCCTTCTGCCGTGCCGCCTCGGCCGGCAGGAGGTCGGTGACACGGATCAGAATGCTCTGGGCGTTGAACTGCGTCATCGTCTGCTGCGAGCTGTCGCGAGACTCGACCAGCTTGACCAGCTGGAAGCCGGTCGGGCCGCGCACCGGCGTAGTGACATCACCCGGCTTCATATCGCGCAGGACATTGACGAACGCCGGCGGGATCGCATCGAAGCCGCGCCAGCCGATATCGCCACCATCCAAGGCGTTCTGGGCATCGGAGTAGCGGATTGCAGCTGCGGCGAAATCCATCTCGCCGCTGTCGATCAAATCCTTGATGCCGTCGATCTTCTTCTGTGCGGTGGCGATCTGGTCCGGCGTGGCGCCATCGGGCAGCGCGACCAGGATATTGGCCAGGCGCACTTCCGCGCCCCCCACGTCGGTAGTCGCCAGCATTTGGTCGATCTCACCTTCGCTGATCTGCACCCGGCTTTGCACCACCCGCTGGCGCAGTCGCTGCAACTGGATCTCCTCACGCACGCCAGCGCGGTACTCCTCGTAAGGCACGCCGTCGGCAGCCAGTCGTTCGCGCAGCTGGTCGATGCTCATCCCGTTGTTCGC
>DASUOA010000304.1:0-6780 GCA_036276895.1 Arenimonas sp.
GCCGCCGGCCGGGCGCTCGCCCGGCAGCAAGATCGCGAACGGCAGCAGTACCAGTCCGAGGTAGATCGCGATCCAGACGCTGGCGCGGGCGAAGGACGTCTTGATGGCAGCCTCCGTGTGCGGTGTTCGGGTACTGCGTGCGAGTATCGGTGCCGGCCATGCCGGCACGGTTGACCGGGATCAAACCCGATTGCCGTGCCCCGGGAGAGGATAGCTTGCGATGCACAAGCGGACCATGACGACGGGAGCAGGCTTCGTGCACAGGCTGGTGCTGATGGGTGGGTGGTTGCTGCTGGTCGGTGCGCTGCTGTCGCCAGCGGCGGCAGCCGAACCCGGCTGCCTCGATTGCCACGACGAGCCCTCGCTGTTGGCCAGCCGTGACGGTCCGCATGGCCCACGTCCGGATCACGCCGGCGATGCCGAGTGCAGCGCCTGCCACGGACCCAGCCTCGCGCACCAGCGCCGACCCGAACGCGGACAAAAGCGCGCCTTGCCCGACGTCGTGTTCACGCCGCGGCCCGACGACGCTAAGGCCACGAGCGCGGTCTGCCTCGACTGCCATCGCGGCAGCGAGCGCATGCACTGGCCCGGCAGTGCGCATGAGAACGCAGGCCTTGCCTGCAATGATTGCCATCGGGCGCACACGCCCGACCCGATGCGCGATCGCAGTCGCGAGAACGAAGCCTGTTTCACCTGCCATGCCAAGCAGCGCAGCGAGCACCTGTTGCCCTCGGCGCATCCACTGCGCGACGGCCGCATGGCGTGCAGCGACTGCCACCAGCCGCATGGCTCGGCCGGCCCGACATTGCTCAAGGCCGCCACCGTCAATGACACCTGCTACAGCTGCCATGCCGAGCAGCGCGGGCCTTTCCTGTGGGAGCATCCGCCGGTCGCCGAGGACTGCCTGAGCTGCCATCGTCCGCATGGCTCGCCGCAACGGGCACTGCTGACCCAGCGCACGCCGTGGCTGTGCCAGCAATGCCATATGGCGCAGTTCCATCCCAGCACGGCGCTCAGTGGTACCGGCTTGCCGGGGCCGGCGACGCCCTCGGGCTCGACTTCGATGCTCGGTCGCGACTGCATGAACTGCCATGGCCAGGTGCATGGCAGCAATCATCCGTCCGGTGCCGGGGCGACGCGCTAGGTGCCCAGCATGAAGCCGCGCCTGCCGATGCTGCTGCTGGCTGTCGTGATGCCGGCGATGGGGCAGGCGCAGGACACGGCCTGCGGCTGGGTCGAACTCGCCGATGTCTATCTTGACGACGCCTCGTCGCGTGTGGGGCAACTCGCTGGCGAATCGCGTGGCCATCGACCGATGCTGTCGTGGGTGCTGTGCCGACCGCGCAACGCTGCTGTCGACGACGGCCGATACTGGCACTTCACCGGCGATCGCATCGGCAGTCGTCAGCGCGACTGGCGCTTCGAAGGTGGCGAGTACGGCCGCTGGAGTGTCTTCGTCGAGCAACGACAACTCGCGAGTGCACGTGTTGGCGTACGGTCACCGTTCGAGAACGTGGGCAGCGCGCATTTGCGACTGCCGGGCGATTGGGTCGCGGCCGCGAGTACGGCAGCCATGACACGACTGCCTGGCAGCCTCCGCGAGGCGCAGCTCGGTACGACGCGTCGCATCAGTCGCGCTGGCTTGCGCTGGCAGTGGCCGGGCGATTGGCAGGCGCAGTGGCAGTACCGCGAGGACCAGCGCCAGGGGCTGGCCAGCATCGCCGGTGTGGTTGGCAGTACCGGTGGCAATGCCCGCGCGATCCTGCTGCCGATGCCGGTCGACAGCCGAAGCCGGCAGTTCGAGGCCAGCGTCGGTCGTGCACAGGCGGCGCTGCAGTGGCAGGGCAGTGTGCTGCTGTCGCACTTCGACAACGGCATCGATGCGCTGCGCTGGCAGAACCCATTCGCCGGCGTCGCCGGATGGCACCCGGCAGCGGGCTGGCCCGCCGAGCCGGCATTGCAGCCGGCGCCGGATAACCGATACCTGCGCATCGGCTTCGCACTGGGCCATCTGGTCGGTGAACACGTCCGCCTCACGGCGGACGCCGGCTTCGGCCGCGCCACGCAACACCAGCCGAATCTGCCCTACAGCGCCGTGCCCGCGCTGGCCGCGACGGTGACGCAAGCGCTGCCGCGCAGCGATCTCGATGGTCGCGTCAACAGCCGCCAGCTGCTGCTGCGCCTGCATTCGCAGGGCAGTGGCGCGTGGCGGTGGCGCAGCGAATACCGACTGGACGATCGCGACAACCGCAGCCCGGTCGACGCCTACGTGCTGATCCCCGGCGATGCGCAGGCGCAGAATCCGGCGGCCGACAGTTCGACCCGTCGCTACAACATCGCCGGCGACTATCGCGAGCAACGCTGGAAGGGCGATCTCGGCTGGCGTCCCTCGCGTCGCATCGATGCCGGGTTGCTGCTGGAGCAACGCCGCATCGACCGCAGTGGCTCGGCACGCAGCGACAGCGACGAGCGCCTATGGCGACTGAACCTGCGTGCCCGACTGAGCGAGCCACTGGGTCTGTCAGTGCGTTGGCAGGAGAGCCGCAGGCGCGGCGGCAGCTATCTCGGCAGCCGGCCCTTCCTCGACAGCCACGCACCCGGCTACACCGACACCGTGCCCGGTGGCTTCGAGAATCTGCCTGACCTGCGCCAGTTCCACCTCGCCGACCGCGACCGCCAGCAACTGGCAGTGCAACTCCACTACGAAGCACGCCCCGATCTGAGTTTCAGCGGACGCATCGGCCGCACCCGCGACGACTACCGCGCCTCCGAGTTCGGCCTGCAACACAGCCACCTGCACGACTGGCAAGTCGAAGCCGTCTACGCCGTGAGCCGCTGGAGTCTCGCCGCCTACACCGGCTTCGAGCGTGCGCGCATCGCGCAGGATGGCCGCGCGTTCCAGGGTGGCGCCAATCGTATTCCGCAAGCCAATGACCCCAGCCGCGATTGGCGCGCCGAGCACGATGACCGAGTGCACACGCATGGTCTGTCGCTGCGCCGCGAGTTCGCGCAGCGGGGCAGCCTGAGTCTCGACTACGCGCGGTCGCAGGTGCGTGGGCAGGCGGACGTGAGTGTGGGCAGTGCGCTGACGGTGGCGCCATTGCCAGCTACGCGGGCGGACTTGCGCAGCCTGGAGCTGCGTGGCGAGTGGGCGCTGCGCGAGCGGGTCGATGTGCATGTCGCGTGGCGCCGGGAGCGCTTCGGCGCGGCGGATTGGGCGAGTGACGGGGTTGCCGTCAACACGCTGGCCAACGTGATTCTGCTTGGGCAGGAGAGTCCGGATTACAGCGCGGAGGCGTGGATGGTGGGGGTGAGGTGGGGGTTTTGATGCATCTCACTTGAGCTGCAATTCCATATGAAAGGTCGTACCGACCTCGACAGCGGAAGTAACCGCCATGTGTCCTTCGTGATGTTCGGTAATGATGAAATAGGCAAAGGACAATCGTCTGCCGGCGTCATAGGTGACGTTGCTGTTGAAGGAATCATTGCTGAAATAAGGCTCGAAGATAACTTGCTGTTCCTCCATGCTCAGGCCCTTGCCGTTATGTTGTACTTTGATCCATAACGCGTCGTAACAGGTCACGACTTTCACCGTGATTTTGGGCTGGCGTTCGCTTCGGTCGATCTGATTCAGCGCGTAACAGGAATGTCGCAGCAAGCTCAGGAAGGCCTGCTGCAGTTCCGAAGCAAAACAAGGCACTTCCGGCAGGTTTTCCTCGTAATCCCTGACGATCTCGATATCGCTGAACCTGAGATTCTGGGTAAGGGAGAAAATATCCGCAGCCACTTCCAAGGCATGATCCATGATCTGGGTGATGCTGGCGGGCTTGAGGTCTCCACGATGGCTGCCGGCGAAATCGAGTAGATTGCTGATGATGGCCGCGGCCCGTTGGCCCTGGCTCCCTGCATCGTGCAACAGGGTCTGCAGGGTCTGGAGCTGGGCGTCGCCCCGTGCCGGGTCCCGGTTTGAAAGCAGATCCTGCGCGTGTTCAAGCTCCTTGATGATGCCCTGCAAGGGCGGATTGATGTCGTGGGCCATGGTCGAAGCCAGCTCGCCCATGGTCGACATCTTGTCCCTTTCGATCAGTTTGTTCTCCGTCAGCACCTGCTGGGTCACATCGTCTATCAGAATCACTACGCCGGTGTTGCCATCCCCGGCCAACGGATAAACCGTGATTTCGAAGTGCTTCTGTCCCCGCTGGCTGCATCGCAGATGCAGCGGGGTATTCTCATTCAATGCTTTGGCAACCTTTTCTCTGGAGATGGGCATGATCGGGTAGGAATCCCACAGCCCTTTGTTCAATGTGTGTTCCGCTTTGAGCCCGGTTATCCTCTCGGCCGCTCTGTTCCACTGCGTCACCACCCCTTCCTTGTCCAGCCCCACCAACATCAGTGGCATCGATTCGAGAATGCTCTTGATGTAGGTTTCAGAGGCGTGCAGGTATTTGGTGGTCTCCCGGTGCTGGTTGATTTCGCCCTCCAGCAGGTTATTGGTGACTTGCAGCAGTTGATTGGCTTCATCCAGGGTGGCGGTACGCTCGCGCACCCGCTGTTCCAAATCCTCATTCAAGCGGGTGATGGCCCGGTTGGTGAGGTGGATCTGCCGATGGCTGAAAAAAAGCACGGCTACCGTTATCGACAACAAGATAATCAACGTGCCGCTGGACCAGTTGGCAATATATTGCCAGTTGGTGCGCCCTTGCTCGTCCTTGAAATAACTGAGCAAGCCTGCGTCGCCAGCCTGGCTTTGCATCAGCAGGAAGGTGACGATGAGGGTGGCTGACACCAGATAGAAGTATTTTTTCATTTTCCGCACATGCAGTAGTCGAAAAGACGTGGCCTGAATACCTGGGGTACTCCAAGGCTTGGTCGGCCATTCTATGGCCGTATCTGGGGTTGGCGGGAGCAGCGGTGGGAAAACGGATTCAGGTCCAGTTGCGCTCTCGCTGCCCCTTCGTTGCCGGGGGTGCGACGCAAGCTCCGGGAGAGACGGACTTCGGTTTTTGCGGGCGTGGGGTAGGATGCGTCGATGTCTACTTCACACGTTTCCTTCCCGCTGCTCGGCGGCTCCGAAGAACGCCTCTGGTCCCTCAGTGCCGAGCGCAGCGACTCCGGCGCCGACACCGCGGCCATCGATCGCCGGATCTGGGATCTCTTCGGGGAAACCTGGGCCGTGATGTACACCGATCTTTCGGGTTTCTCCCGGTCCGTGGAGGCCTTCGGCATCATTCATTTCCTGCAGATCATCCTGGAGCAGAAGCGGATACTGCTGCCCATCGTGGCCCAGCACGACGGCATCCTGGTGAAGGCGGAGGCCGACAGCTTCCTTATCCTGTTCCGGCGTCCGGAGCGCGCCCTGAGCTGTGCGGTGGAAATGCAGCGTGCCTGCGAGCGGCACAACCGGCGCCGGGCACCGGAAGAGCAGGTGCTGCTATGCGTTGGCATCGGCTATGGCGAGGTGCTGCGCATCGGTGACACCGACGTGTTCGGCCGCGAGGTGAACGCCGCCAGCAAGTTGGGCGAGGACACCGCAAAGTCCTACGAAATCCTCCTCACCCGCGCCGCCCGCGAGGCCTGCGGCGATCCCGAAGAGATCCGCTTCGAGGATCTGGGGATGGGCGTGGGTGGGTCGCCTGAGAATTTCAAGGTCAGCTACAGCCCGGCAGGCTGAGCGCACCGGGGAAAAAGCATCGAGCTCGCGAAGGATCGCAAGCATCCTCGGAATGTACTCCGCCAACATTTTCGCTATCGTTGCCGGCTGGGGGAGTCACGCCATGATCGAACAAGTTGAGCCGGAACAGCAGATCAGCTGCCCGCCAGCGCGGCCACACAGCAGCGCCGTGGTGGCCAGGGTGTCGGCGACGCAGCAGACGCCGGACCGCGAGGTCCACATCCTGTTGACCTTGAACGCACCGCGGATCGTGCTCTTCGGCAACCTGCTGTCGCACGAAGAATGTGATGCGCTGATCGCTGCCTCACGCCTGCGGCTGAAGCCTTCGACCGTGGTCAACAGCGAGAGCGGCGCCTACGATTTGCACGAGGCCCGCACCAGCTACGGCGCGCATTTCCGCCGTGGCGAGAACGAACTGATCAGCCGCATCGAGAACCGCATCGCCAGCCTGCTCAGCGTTCCGGTCACGCACGGCGAGTCGATCCAGGTGCTCAACTACGCACCGGGCGCCGAGTACAAACCGCACTTCGATTACTTCGATCCGCGCAATCCCGGCAACGAGGAGATCCTGAAGATGGGCGGCCAGCGCTTCGCCTCGCTGGTGATGTACTTGAACGATGTCGAGGCCGGTGGCTCGACCGTGTTTCCGGAAATCGGACTGGATGTGTTGCCGCGAAAAGGCAATGCCATTTTCTTTTCCTACGCCAGCCCCAATGGCCATCTCGATCCGCTGAGCCTGCACGGCGGCAGCCCGGTGGCGGGTGGCGAGAAATGGATAGCGACCAAGTGGTTGCGGTTGGGTGAGTACATCGGGCCCTAGCGCTGGGCGATCAGCCGAGCGCAAGCACGATACTTCGCTGCCAACAACGCTGGTGCGCGTCAGGTTGGATGTTTGCTTCGCCGCCCTTCACGGCAACGCGAATGGCGACTGGCTGCGCGGCAGCAATCCACCCGCGGCCGCGCCGACCAGCACCACAGCGGAAACGATCGGCGCAATGCCTGGAATTGGCCATGGCCCGTGCTGCGCCATGACCAGGTGGGTGCCGATCAAGCCGATGACGATCAGCCCCAGCAAACCATAGAGCAGGAAGGTAGCTGGCCCGCCAAGG
>DASUOA010000305.1:0-9497 GCA_036276895.1 Arenimonas sp.
CGTCGGCTCGCCGAAGCCATTGACCGATTCCTGGTTCTCGCGGAAGTCACACCCGCCAGCACCCAGGAGTGCTTGCACGGGCCCGCTCAGCAGCACGTACTCCGTTTCTTCGACGCGGTTCTTGAGCAGCTGATGCACGAAGATCACCGGCTCGCCGGCCAGATCCTCGAACTGTCGCACCTGTTTGATGGCGATTCCGCCGGCATGTACGAATGCTTTGAGGCCGAGGCTGGCGATATTGCTGCAGGCATCGCAGGAGCACCCGCTGCGCTGCGAACTCAGGCATTCGCGACGGGCGTCGAATGCAACGAAGGCGTTACCAAGCTGACGCAGCGCGTCGCGGGCGGCAGGCTCGGCATTCGCCTGGGTGAACTCGCGGTAGAGCAGGGCGGCATCGCCCTGCAGCTTGTTCAAGCGCAACGGGTACTCGGTCTTGTCGATCTCCGCATCGAGCAACTCGGTAACGATCTGCTCGGCGTGCAGCATGCTGGTCGTGCGCTGGGTGATGAACCGCGTGTAGCCGCTGATGTCGACGATCACCAGCAGCGCATGAGCCAGGCGTATGGAGGACTCAGTCTTCCTCGTGCCGCGGCTTGTACGCCTCCATCAGCGCCTTCTGCACATTCCCCGGCACCGGCTCGTAGTGGCTGAAGTCGAGGTCGTAGCGGCCGCGACCGCCGGTCAGGCCCTTGAGCTCGGCGGCGTAGCCCTCGAGCTCGGACAGCGGTACCTGCGCCTTGACCACGATCTCGCCGCCGCCGGCGCCGTCGGTGCCGTTGATGCGCGCGCGTTT
This sequence comes from Arenimonas sp., assembly GCA_036276895.1. GTDB lineage: Bacteria > Pseudomonadota > Gammaproteobacteria > Xanthomonadales > Xanthomonadaceae > Arenimonas. The sequence continues at coordinate 794 of DASUOA010000305.1, forward strand.
CGACGCCAGCGAGCCGGTGATGTCGCCCATGTGCGCTTCCGGCACGGTGACGGCAAGGTCGACGATCGGCTCGAGGATTTGCGGCCGAGCCTTGGCGATGGCATCGAGGAAGGCTTTCTTGCCGGCGGCGACGAAGGCGACTTCCTTGGAATCGACGCTGTGGTACTTGCCGTCGAACACCACCACGCGGATGTCCTGCATCGCGTAGCCGGCGACGGCGCCGTGCTGCAGCACCTGGCGCACGCCTTTCTCGACCGCCGGGATGAACTGCCCGGGAATGGTGCCGCCCTTGACCTCGTCGACGAACTCGAAGCCGCTGCCGCGTTCCAGCGGCTCGATGCGCAAGTGCACTTCGCCGAACTGGCCGGCGCCGCCGGTCTGCTTCTTGTGCCGGTGGTGGCCCTCGGCCGGCGCGCCGACCGTCTCACGATAGGCGATGCGCGGTGGGCGGGTGCTGACTTCGACGCCGTAGCGCTCGCGGATGCGTTCAAGCGTCACCCGCAAGTGCAGCTCGCCGAGGCCGCGGATCACGGTCTCGTTGAGCTCGGCGTGGTGCTCGATATGCAGGCAGGGGTCTTCTTCCGAGAGCCGCGCCAGCGCGGTGGCGAGCTTCTGCTCCTGGCCGCGGGTCGCCGCTTCGATGGCAAGGCCGAACATCGGCTTGGGGAAGTCGAGCGGCTTGAGGTGGATATGGTCCTCGTCGTGGCTGTCGTGCAGCACGGCGTCGAAGTGGATCTCTTCGACCTTCGCTACTGCCGCGATGTCGCCCGGAATCGCCTGCTCGATCTCGACGTGCTCCTTGCCCTTGAGCTTGAACAGGTGCCCGACCTTGAACGGCTTCTTGCCATCGTCGACCAGCAGCTGCGTGTCGCGCTTGACCGTGCCCTGGAACACGCGGAACACGCTGAGTTTGCCGACGAAGGGATCATTGACGATCTTGAACACGTCGGCGACCACGTGCTGGCTGGCGTCCGGCTCCACGGTGAAGGCCTGCCCGTTCTTCTGGAACGGCGGCGGATTGCCCTCGGCCGGGTTCGGGAACAGCTGTTCGGCGAGATCGAGCAGCTCTTTGATTCCCGTTCCGTTCCGCGCCGAGGTGAAACAGATCGGCACCAGGTGCCCCTCGCGCAGGCATTGTTCGAAGGCGTCGTGCAGCTCTTTGCCCGACAGCCCTTCTTCACCCTCTTCGAGGTAGTGGCCCATCACCTCTTCGTTGATTTCCACCACCTGGTCGATGATGCGCTGGTGCGCCGCCGTGACATCCTCGACATCGCTGCTGCCGCTGGTGTCGTAGAAACAGTCGACCACCCGCGAGCCCTTGTCGGCGGGCAGGTTGATCGGCAGGCATTCCGGGCCGAAGGCTTCGCGCAGTTCATTGATCAGGGCGCCGAGTTTCTCCGGCGCCGCATCGATGCGGTTGACCACCAGCACCCGGCACAGGCCGCGCGACCTGGCGTACTCCATCATCCGGCGGGTGCCGTATTCGATGCCGAGCGCGGCATTGACCACGATGCAGACCGTCTCCACCGCCGAGAATGCCGACAGCGAGGGGCCGCGGAAATCGGGGTAGCCCGGGGTGTCGATCAGGTTGACGTGGATGCCGGCGTGGTCGGTGCTGGCGATCGCCGTGTTCAGCGAATGGCCGCGCTCCTTTTCCATGGCATCGAAGTCGGAGACTGTGCTGCCGCGTTCGACCGTCCCCTGGCTGGCGATGGCGCCGCCGGCGTGCAGCAGGGCTTCGAACAGGGTGGTCTTGCCGCTGCCGGAGTGGCCGGCGAGGGCGAAGTTGCGGATCTGCTCGGTGCTGTACGCCATGCGACGTTCCCTCCCGGATGTCCGGAGGCTAGGTTCCTCCCGGCGGGCGGTTGCGGTCAACCGCGGGACGGCGCCGGGCTTACACTGGCTCACCGGCCGCGCCGCGGCCAGCCACCGGAGCCTCGCCATGGGATTCAAACGCCATGCCACCGCCCACTGGGAGGGCGATCTCAAGTCCGGCCAGGGCCGCATGAGCACGCCGCAGAGCGGCCTGTTCGACGGTACCCGCTATAGCTTCAACACCCGCTTCGGCGAAGAGAAAGGCAGCAACCCCGAGGAGTTGCTGGCCGCCGCTCACGCCGGCTGCTTCTCGATGGCGTTGTCGTTCATCCTCGGCAACGAGGGCTTCACGCCGACGCGCATCGACACCAAGGCCGAAGTGCTGATGGAGACCTCGCCCGGGCCGCACGTGGTCGGAGTGCACCTGACCACCACGGCCAGCGTGCCGGGCATTGATGCCGAGCAGTTCGCCGCCATCGCCGACAACGCCAAGCAGAACTGCGTGATCTCGCGGGCGCTGGGCGTGCCGGTGACGCTGCACGCGACCTTGACCTGATTCCTGTCGCACACCCGCGGCACGCGGGCGCACCGGGCGCTCCCTGCCTCAGCCTGCGCGTCCGTTGGCTGCCACCGCCTGCTCGACCCGGTTGCGGCCGCCAGCCTTGGCGCGATATAGCGCCGAGTCGGCCAGTGATACCCATTCGGCCGGGTCGCGCTCGGGGCTGGGTGTGGCGGCATAGAAGCCGATGCTGACCGTGACCACCTCGGCCACCGGCGAAGCGCTGTGTGGCAGGCCGAGCTCGCGCACGGCGTTGACGATCCGCTGCGCCGAGGTCAGCGCGCCATGGGTGTCGGTGTCGGGCAGAATCACGATGAATTCCTCGCCGCCGTAGCGCGCCGCGACATCGGTGCGGCGCATCAGCGCGCGCTGGATGCAGCCGGCGATGCGGCGCAGGCAATCGTCGCCCGCCGGATGCCCGTAGTGGTCGTTGTAGGGCTTGAAGTGGTCGACGTCGCACAGCAGCACCGCGATCGACTGCTTCTGCCGCAGCGCGCTGCTCCACTCCTGCACCAGCACCTGTTCGAAGCGACGGCGGTTGGGCAGCCGGGTCAACTCGTCGGTGAGTGACAGCAGCGAGATTTCCTCGCGGTCGGCTTCGACCTGGCGCATCAGGCCATTGAGGGTGCGTGCCAGGGCCTGCAGTTCCGGCGCGCCCTGCACCGGCAGGCTGGCACCGAGGTCACGCTCGCGCTCGATCTTGGCCAAGGCCTTCGACATCGCCGACAGCGGACGGAGGAAGGACGGCGCCAGCAGGCCGAAATACAGCAGGCCGACCAGGGCAGTGAACCCCAGCGTCGACAGCAGCAGTGCATAGCCGAGCGTGGCCACGCCCTCCCGGCTCATCTGCCGGTCGTAGCGGGTGGCGATGTCGAAGGCGGCGCCGTCGGCTGCGGGCAGGCGCAGCATCAGCGTCAGTCGCTCGGCGTCACGCTGCTCGATCCAGCCGCTGCTGCCCGAGGCCAGCGTGAACGGATGCTCGCTGTCGGGCATCTCCGCCACGGCGCGGCCGGGGGTGAGCGTGAATGGCACCAGGGTCTGCGCCTGCAGGGTTTGCAGCTCGGCTTCGTCGATCAACTTGGCCATCAGGAACACGCCGCCCGGCGGACCCGTGCGATCCGACCGCAGGATCGGATAGCCGATCGCCAGCACCGGTTGGCCGCGGAAATCGATCAAGGCCTGGGCGCCGTTCTCGCTGTCCGGGTCGCTGCCCAGCAATGGCGCCACGGCGTGGCGGTACAGGGCGCCATCGCTGCCGGCCAGCTCGTGCACCGCGCCGCGGAACGGCGACAGCGCACGGTAGATGCCGATGTGCACCGGATCGCCCTGGGCGTTGAACACCGCGATCAGGTCTGTCGGCGTGTTGGCCGTCGCGTCCTCGGTGAGATTGGCCTCGACATAGGTGTCGTCGGGCATCGCTGCGAAGGCGTAGCTGTCGTCCCAGAACGCCCAGTCGCGGCAGAAGCTGGCGAGGTGTTCGCGACGTGCGTCCAGCGCGTGCTCGATGCGCTCGAGATGGCGCATCGCATCCTGCAACTCGACCCGCTCGAAGGCCGGGAACACAACGCCCCGCAAAGCCGCCACGGTCAATGCCACGTAAAGCAGCAACACCAGCCCGAGCATCGCCAGGACGCGATGCCGGGTATTGCTCAGGCCGTGCGGGGCAGGGGCTGGCATGGGGCCAGCCTAAGCCCAGCGACCGTGCCGACGCCAGTGGCTAGTTGACGCGCTGGATCTCGCGCACCTGGTCGCGCTCGATGTGCTGGATCGCATAGCCGGCGGCGACATAGACGCGCAGTGCCACCTGCCGCCGGGAGAAGCTCTCGATCACGCCGGTGCGGCTGATACCGCGCACAGTGGTGATCCGCATGTGCGCGCCGATGTGGTCCTTGAGATCGTCGAAACGCAGGGGGGCGGTGGCATCGGTTGTTTCGACTTCCACGGCCGGAGGCGGAGGCGGCGGTGTGCGGTGGGCCAGCAGGCCACGGCGGCCGCTGAGCCCGGAGGCATCCAATTGCGAGTAATCGAGGCTGTCGGGCTCGGCGGTTTCGCGGGCGATCAGATCCCAGGTGCTGCCGCCAAAACTGGCCGGGATGCCGCGCGCATCCACCACCTGCAGGCGCAAGGCCACCGGTGTGACACCGCCGGCGGTCAGTTCGGCGTTGTACATCGTCTGCTGGTCGGCCAGTGCGTAGTGGTGGTAGTCGGCGCGGCGCACGTTGGCCGTCGGCTTCGCTTCGATGCGCAGCCAGCCCTTGTCGAGGTAGGCGCGATAGGCCGCTTCGACCTCGGGGCCTGCCTGCATTCCCATGGTCAACAGGCGGCGTTGGATCGACTGCAGATGCCGCTCGCGGAACGCCTGCCGGTCGATTCCGGCACGCTTGGCGCAATAGGCATCACGTGCCGCCACGAATCCGAGATCATTGACCTCGATGCGCTCGAACACGCTGATCCGCTCCTGCGGCTCGCTGTCCATGAAGTCGATCAGGCTCGGCGTGCGGAAGTGCTGGGTAAACTGCATGCGACTCGCACCCGGCGATTCAAGCAGGCCTTCGATGCGCACGATGCCTTCGCCGCGGTCGTTGCCGATGGTGAAGCCGAGGTCGACGCCGGGATGCCCGATGCCCATCAGCTCAAGATCGGATCCGCTCCAGTAGCGGTCGCGCTGGCAGCCCTCGGCTTCGAACGGGGCCGCCGACGCCAGGCCGATGTGGCGCAATGCATCAGGAAGGCCTTCGTCGAAACTGGTGCGCAAGCCCCAGAAGCGGACACCCACGTGGTCGATGCCGTTGATCACCGCTTCGGCGTCGTCGGCCTGCTGCTCTTCGCTGCGCTCGGTCGCGTCCAGCGCGCCGGCCAGCTGCAACAGCACGCCCCAGCTCGGCATGTCGAGTTCAACACGGCTGGCGACCAAGGGATGCAGGTCGCTCATGCCCTCGTGCGGCGAGATGCGCAGGTCGTGCAGGCCGACATCGCCGGTCCAGGTGAAATAGGGGCGGCTGAAGCCAACATCCGCGACTTCCGACAACGCACCGAGACCCAAGGAGAACAGGGTGCCAACGGCGAGCGAGATCAACCCGATGATCGCCCACAGTGGCAGCAGCAACCAGACCAGCAGCAGGTAGAGTGCGCGCGGCAGGGTGAGGCGGCGCGCATCGATGAAAGTGCCGTAGAAGATCGACTCCAGCATCACGCCACCCCGTGCGCGTTGTCGTCGTCGCCGGGCAACAGCCAGAACACCAGGGTGACGAGGCTGCCCGCGCCCAGCAGCAGCGTCAGCGGCAGCAGTACCAGTGCCGAACCAAGTTGCTGGCGGAACAGGGCGATCATCATCAGCACGGCGGCGGCGCTGGTGCCCACCGGCAATGCCATCCACCAGCCGCTGCGGCCGATGTCATGCAGGCGCTTGATGCCCAAGGCCAGCATCGGAAAGTAGGTGATGCAAGTGAAGCTGAGCCAGCCCCAGAACAGTAGGGCGACGAACACCTCATTACCGCTCCAGCGCGCAGCGGCGCTGATGCCGCCGCGGAGTAGCAGGTCGATGCCCAGCCATGCACCGAAAATGGCCCAGAACAGGCCGCGCCCCACGCGTCCGCGCGGGGTGAAGAAAAGATCCACCCAGTTCATGTGTCCCCCACGGCCAGAACGGCCGGGGCGGAAGGATACCGGCAAGCCCGGGCGCGGCCAAATTGCCGCGTTACCAGTCCAGTTCGCCGCGCACCACGGTGCGGATCTGGCCGCCTGACCAGACCTCGCCGTCGGCATCGACGCGCAGTTCCAGGCGGGCGTCGAAACCGACTTCACGGCCCTGGCTGACGCTGTAGCGGCCGTTGGCGTGGGGCAGTGCATCGCGATCGTGCAGCCATGCGGCCAAGGTGGCATTGGCGGCGCCGGAGGCGGCGTCCTCGAACTGCGCCGGTTGCCCGACCAGGGCGCGTACCACCACGTCGGTTTCGCCACCCGGGGTGCGCGCGAACAGGCACAGCCCCATGCAGTCGCTGCCTTCGGCTACCGCGGTGATCGCGTTCCAGTCAGGCAGGTAGGCGCTGAGCGCGGCCGCGTCGGCCGCTTCCGCCAGCCACCAGCGGCGGCCGCCATCCATCAACGCGGGTGGCAGCGCGCCGGGGGTGAGCGCGCCGAGGGTCGCGGCCAAGCGCGCATCACCGGTTGCGGCGATCTCGACAACGCGCGCCCGCGGCGCGCGCACGGCAATGCGGCGCTCGCGACCTTCGCCGCGGACTTCCAGCGGCAGCAGGCCGACTGCGCACTCCTGCTGCAGCAGGCCGCCGCTGGGCACCGCGATGCCGGCGTCGAGCACCGCGTGGGCGCTGCCGATGCTCGGATGTCCGGCGAAGGGCACCTCGCGACGCGGGCTGAAGATGCGCAGCCGATAGCTGGCATCGGGATGCGTCGGACGCAGCACGAAGGTGGTTTCTGGCAATCGTGTCCAGCGCGCGATCGCCTGCAAGGCGTCGGCGTCGAGCGCATCGGCGCCGAGCACCACGGCGAGCGGATTGCCGGCGCCGGGGCGATCGGCAAAGACATCAAGTTGCAGGTAGGGAAAGACGGCCATGGCAGCGGGCCGTTCGGGCCCGGATCGAAAACGGCCGGCGAGCTTACCAGTCGACGCTGCCGCGAATCACCGTCTGCGTCTGTCCGCCGATCCAGACCGCGTCTTCGTCGTCGATGCGGACTTCGATGCGGCCGTCGCGCCCGACCTCGCGGCCCTGGCTGGCGCTGTACGCGCGGCCAAGCCCGCCCAGCGCGTCGTTGTGTCGCAGCCAGGCAGCGATCGCGGCATTGGCACTGCCGGTGACTGGGTCTTCGGGAATGCCGTCGGCCGGGCAGAAGGCGCGGACGCACAGTGGGCTGCTCGCATCGAGTCCGCGGCCGAACACCGCCAGGCCAACGGCGCCGGCTTCGCGGGTGAACTCAGCGATGGCGTCCAGCGGTGGCTGCCAAGCGCGGACGCCGGCTTCGTCGGCAAACTCCAGCACGCACCAGATCGGGCCGTTGTCGACCAGGCTGGGCGGCAAGGTGCCGCGCGCCACGCCGGCGAGGGCGTGGTCGAGCAGGTGCAGGCTGTGGTTGCGGATCGGACTGAATTGCGCCTGCGGAGCGCGCACGAAGATCCGCCGCAGTTGGCCTTGGCCCTCGACCCGGATCGGCAGCAGGCCGGCGCCGCACTCCTGCATCAGCGCGCCGTCGGTGGCTTCGGCGATGCCGGCTTCGAGCACCGCATGCGCGGTGCCGACACTGGGGTGGCCGGCGAACGGCAACTCCTGCTTCGGGGTGAAGATGCGCACCCGGTAGCTGGCCTCGCCCGATACCGGCGGCAGCACGAAACAGGTTTCGGAAAGATTGGTCCAGGCGGCGAAGGCCTGCATCGCCGCGGTATCGAGCTCGCGGGCATCGAGCACCACCGCCAAGGGGTTGCCGGCACCGATGCGGCCGGCGAAAACGTCGAGCTGCAGGAAAGAGCGTTGCATGCGAGCGTTCCCTGAATGCGTGCCAGCGCCGGCGACGGCGGCGCGCCAGCCTTGGTTTAGACTTCGACCTCGCGCGCCCGCCGGGCGCGATCAGCCGATCATACGCCGCCCATGTCCGCTGCCGCCCGCACCGGCGACACCGCCGTCACGCCCTGGATCGTCCTCAAGTTCGGCGGTACCAGCGTGTCGCGCCGGTCGCGCTGGGACACCATCGGCCAGCTGATGCGGCGCACCGCCGAGGCCGAGCAGGCGAGGGTACTGGTGGTGGTGTCGGCGTTGTCGGGTGTGACCAACGCCTTGCAGGCGATGTGCGATGGACCGCGCGAACCGGCGACGCTGTCTGCCGCGGCCGAGGCGTTGGTGCAAAAACATGTCGAGTTCTGTGTCGAGCTGGGGCTCGACGCCGCATTGCTCGACTCGCGTTTCGCCGAACTGCGCCGGCTGGCCGCCGATCCGCGTGCGGCTGCCGCAGCGCTCGCGTGGCAGGCCGAGTTGCTGGCTCAGGGCGAGCTGCTGTCATCGACCTTGGGCGTTGCCTACTTGCGCGCGCACGGTTTCGATGTCGCCTGGCTCGATGCTCGCGACTGGTTGCAGGCCAAGGCGCTGCCGAACCAGAACGCCTGGTCGCAGCGACTGTCGGTGTCCTGCGATTACGCGGCCGACGCCGGCCTGCGCGCGCGCTTTGCCGAGCTGCCACCGCTGCTGATCACGCAGGGCTTCATCGCCCGCGCCGACGACGGCGGCACGGCGATCCTCGGTCGCGGTGGTTCCGATACCTCGGCTGCCTATTTCGGCGCACTGCTGGGCGCCAAGCGGGTCGAGATCTGGACCGACGTGCCGG
>DASUOA010000306.1:0-3068 GCA_036276895.1 Arenimonas sp.
GGAACACCAGGTCGGTGCGGCGCACCGAATCGCGCAGGTAGCGACCGACCGCACGCAGGATCTCGTCGCCGGCATCGTGGCCGTAGCTGTCGTTGAAGCGCTTGAAGTGATCGATGTCGACCATCGCCAGGCATACCGGCGTCTGCTTGCGCCGCGAGCGCTCGAACTCGACCACCAGGCAGTCCTCCAAGTGCCGGCGGTTGAACAGACCGGTCAGCGGATCGCGGATCGCCTGCTCCGACAGATGCTCGCGCAGATCGAGGTTCGACAGCGAGGTCTTCAGCACTTCGCCGAGGATCTCCAGCAGCCGCGCGTCGGCGGCATTGCTGACCGCGCGCACGTGCAGCAGGGCACTGAGCCGGCCGTTGAAATTCAATGGCAGGCACAAGCTGTTGGCGATCGCCGGCTTGAGGTGGCGGCAGGCGAGGCCACTGCCGAGGTCGCGCAGGTAATGCGCCTCGCTGCGGCGCAAGGCCCAGCAGTCGTCGCCGGCCATCGGCTCGGGCGGCAACGGGCAGTCGCCCCAGGCGAACACCGGCTGGAACTTGCCGCTGTCGGACAGCAGAACCGCGAAGAAACCCGGATGTTCGGCGAGCAGGCTCTCGAACAGCTGCCGCATCACCGTATACGCCTCATCACGGTCGCGGCAGACCAGCAGCAACTGGTTCAACTGGTGGATGCTGCGCATCTGCTCTTCGTAGCGGCGCAGTTCGGCCAGTGCCGTCGACAGTTCCGCATTGGCCTCGAGCAGGCGCGACTCGCTGGCCTTGCGCTCGGTGATGTCCTGCAGCTGGCAGATGATGGCGCCGCTGCGGCCATCGCCGCCCTTGATCCGCGACACCGTCAGCTGCGCCCACACCACTTTCTTGTCGCGGGTGAAGTAGCGCTGCTCGCTGCTGAAATGGTCCTCGTCCTCGACCAGCATGCCGCGCAGGTAGGCGAGGTCGGCTTCCATCTCGTCGGGATGGGTGAAGTCCTGCAGGCTCATGCGCTGCACATCGCCGGGAGAGAGGCCGAGCAGCTTGCGCAGCGCCGGGTTGGCCTGCAGCACCTGGCCGTCCTCGGACAGCAGGGCCATGCCGATCGCGGCGTGATCGAAGGCGAGGCGGAAGCGCTCCTGCATCTCCACCAGCTCGTCGGCATCGAGGCCGACGCAGAACAGCCGGCGGCCGTCGTCGACCGGCCGCGCATACCAGCGCAGCCAGCGGTAGCGCGAGTCGGTCTGCAGGAAGCGGCCCGACAGCGGTGCATCCTCGCCGCTGCCGGCGCGCTGCCGGCGCAGGTAGGCGCGGGCGCCGTCCAGGTCGTCGGGGTGCAGGAAGTCGAGCAGCGGGCGCCCGACCAGGGTCGCCAGCGGCCAGCCCAGCAGCAGCTGCCAGCCGGGCCCGACCCGTTGCAGTTCGCCCTGTTCGCCGATCACCGCTTGCAGGCCGGGAGCCTGCTCGAAGAACAGGTCGCGCTCGGCCTCGGTGCGGCGCTGCTCGCTGACATCCTCGCCCCAGGCCAGCCAGCGGCCCGCGCCCAGCGCGTGGCGGAACCAATGCAGGCGATGCCAATGACCGGCCTTGTCGCGCAGCCGCAGTTCCAGCTGCTGGCCCTCGCTGTTGCCTTCGAGCAGGGCGGCATCGTCGGGATGGACGATGCGGAACAGGCTGTGCCCGACCAGCTCGGCGGGCGCGAAACCGAGCAACGCTTGCCAGGCCTGGTTGCAGTCGATGACATCGCCGTCGTCGTTGACCACCAGCAGCAGGCCGGGCGCCGCGCGCAACCAGCCGGGCAGGTCGTCGGAATGATTTGCAGTGTGGCCTCTGTCGCCGTCGGCGGGTTCGGCGTCGGCGTTCGCGTCGGGCTGCAGCCACGCCGCCAGACGGCTTCGCCAGCCACTGCGGTGGGCCTCAGCGTCGGCGATGGGCTCGCTGCTCATGCTGCAACGCTGGCGCATCGGCCGCTGCCGGTCAACTGTTGCGCGAGGCCAACCCGCTCAGGGCTCGCGGCGGCGAAACGGCAGCAGTACGCCGCGTGCCTCCGGTGCACGTTGCCAAAGCACCGGCACCTCGGCCGGGCGCGGCGGTTCCAGCGCATCGGCATCCGCCTGCGCCGGGTTCTCGGGCTCGATCTCCCAGCTGTAGGCCGGGCGCGGTGGCGCCGGGTCCAGGCGGCGCCACAGCAGCGCGGCGATGGCACCGGCGATGGCACCGCTGAGGTGGTACTCCCAGGAGATATGCGCCTCGCGCGGCAGCACCGTCAGCAGCATGCCGCCGTACAGGAAGAAGGCGATCATCGCCGTGGCCAGCGCCGGCCGGTCGCGGCGCAGCAGGCCAAGCAGGAACAGGTAGAAGCCCAGGCCATGGGTCAGGCCACTGGCACCGATATGCCCGGAGTCGCGTCCGATCAGCCAGGTGCCAAGGCCGGCGCCGAGCCAGATCAGCGGCAGCGCCCGCGGCGTCGCCTTGGGATACACCAGCCCGGCCAGGGTGCCGAGCACCAGCAACGGCACTGCGTTGGAGAGCCAATGGCCGAGTGAGCCATGCAGCAACGGTGCGGTCAGGACGCCAAGCAGCCCGGCAAGTTCGCGCGGTCGCAGCGCCAGCGCCGGCTGCACGTCGGCAAACCACGGTTGTGCCAGATGCAGCCCGCCAAGCACGGCGACGAAGGCGAGGCTGAGGGTCAGGGCACGTTGCAGCCGCTGCCGGCTGCTGGCCATGGTCGAATCGTTGTCCATCTCCGGCAGATGGGGCCGGATGCGGTGTCCGCAAGCGCGGCCGCCGCCCGGCTGCCGCAACTCAGTGTTGCGTTTGCGAACGTGGCGCGATGAACAGGCTGAACACCATCGCGGTGGTGATGATCGCCGCCACCACGCCCAGCGAGATCGCCACCGGGATGTGGTAGATGTCCATCAGCAGCATCTTGATGCCGATGTACATCAGCACCAGCGCCAGGCCATAAGCCAGCAAGTGGAACTTCTCGGCGGCGCCGGCCAGCAGGAAGTACAGCGCGCGCAGGCCCAGCACCGCGAATACGTTCGAGGTCAGTACGATGAACGGGTCGGTGGTGATGGCGAAAATCGC
>DASUOA010000307.1:0-2937 GCA_036276895.1 Arenimonas sp.
TGCCCTTTCCGGCAGCCGCCGCGGGTCGGAAAGGATCGTGCGCAGCCACTTCCATGCCGATGCCTTGCGCCTTGCGCGCGACGGTGGCACCGATGCGGCCGAGGCCGATAACACCGAGCTTCTTGCCTTCGAGCTCGAAGCCGGTGAGGCCGGCCTTGGGCCACTGCCCGGCCTTCATGCCGGCATCGGCGCGCGGCACGTGGCGCGCCATCGAAAACAGCAGCGAGATGGCGTGTTCGGCAGCGGCCAGCGTATTGCCGTCGGGCGCATTCATCACCGCGATGCCGCGGGCGGTGGCGGCCTCGACGTCGATAGTGTCGACGCCGGCACCAGCTCTGCCGATCACCCGCAGCTTGTCGGCCTTGGCCAGCGACTCGGCGCTGATTAGCGTCGCCGAACGCACCAGCACCGCATCGACGCCTTCGAGTTTCGCGGCGAGCTTGGCTGCGTCCTTGATCGGGTCGCTGACCTCGACCGTCCAGCCGGCGTGGCGGAACAGGTTCAGGCCTTCTTCGTGGATTCCATCAAAAGCGATGACGCGCATGGCTGACTCCGGGTCTGCGTGGGAGGGGCGTGATCCGGACGACACACGGACGAAGCAACCCGGCCCGACCGCGCGAGCGGCAGGCAATCCACGACACCACTGGGGAGTTCAGCGGAAAGTCGAAACGCGATGGAACGCGATGACCTGACAGAACGCCGACGCAGCTGGATCGCGCCGGCGGCACTGCGGGTCTGGAGACGGGGCTTCATGAGCATGGGAGTCCAGGACCAACGCGGCAGAGCTTACTACGCCATCCGCACCCAACGCCACAGAGTGGCGAGGTTGGGCGCCTTGCCGTGCATCAGCAGGCCGATGCGGAACACCTTGCCAGCCAGCCACACCGCGGCGAACACGCCGGCGATGCCGATCGCGATCGACAACGCGATCTGCCATTCCGGCGGCGGGCTGCTCGACGACAGGCGCAGCACCATCACCAGCGGGCTGACCGGCGGGATCAGGCTGAGCACGGTCGCCAGGGTGCCGTTGGGGTCGCGGCTGATCGGCATCCAGAACATCATCGGCATCACCAGCACCAGCATGATCGGCGTCAGCAGGGTCTGCGCCTCGCGCATCTCGTTGACCGCGGCGCCGATCGCCGCCATCAGCGCGGCGATGGTGATGAAGGCGATCAGGAAGAACACCAGCAGGTAGACCAGCTGCATCGGGTCGAGCAGGCCGATCGCCGCCAGCGACATCAGGCCGAGGATGCCAAGGCCGCCGTAGACCGCCAGCATCAGCATCGCCACCGCGCCCTGGCCGATGATCTTGCCGGCCATCAGCTGCATCGGCGAGACCGCTGCGAGCAGCACCTCGACCACGCGGCTGGACTTCTCCTCGATGGTCGAGGTCATCAGGTGCTGACCGGCGGTGAGCACGGCGATGAAGATCAGCATCATGAACGCCATCGGCATGATGCGCGCCGCGATCTCGCTGCCGCTCTTCTCGCCCTGCTCGCCGATCTTGCGCGCCGGCACCGTCGGCACCTGGGTCAGGCGGCGGATCTCGGCGGCGTCGAGCTGTCGGCTTCCCATTCTCGCTTCGATGATCGCCTGCTTGATGGCATTGCGCAGTTCATCGACCACGCGGTCGTCGGTCTTGTCACGGATGAAGAAGTCGTAGCCGCCGAGCTTGCCGCCGGCATCGTCTTCGCGCGGCAGCGCGTCGTCGTGGATGCGCACCAGCGCCACCCGGCCGCCCTTGGCATCGCGGCCGGCGAACAGCGTCGCCTTCTCCTGATCGACATCGGCATCGACCGGCAATTCGATCACGGTCAGCTGCGGCACGTCGCCGAGAGTCTGCGACAACCCCTGCTGCATCGCAGCCTGGGTGATCGCGTCGTTGCCAGCAATGGCTTTCACACCGCCGGGCATCATCGCCTCGACGCGGCGCTCGATTTCGCGCCGGCGTTCGGCGAACGCTTCGGGCGCGAGATAGGCGCGCAAGGCCGGCGCCACCGCGCCGCTGGGATCGATCACCAGCACCTCGCCGACGAAATCGATCCGCTTTTCCTGCTTGACCAGCCACGGGATCATCACCGCGGCCAGGCCGATCATCAACGGCAGCATCAGCATGCCGATCAGGAAGCCCTTGGTCATGACAGTGGCGAGGAACTCGCGCCAGGCGATCTGCAAGGTCTTGTTCATGCCGCCAGCTCCTCTTCCTTGAACGCCGCATGGCCGGCGCCACGGGTGACGATGTCGACGAAGATGTCTTCCAGCGTCGGCCGCTGCAGTTCAAGCCGGCTCGGCGCAAGATGCGCGGCCACCCCCTGCACGGCATCGGCCAATGCCACGCCATCGGCCAACTGCAGGCGCCAACGGCCGTCCTCGTGCGTCACGCCAGCGACCAGCCGATGCCCACCGAATCGCGCCGCGACATCGGCCGCCGGATCGAGCGGGTTGAACAGCAACGCGCGCGGCTGGTGCCGGGCGTGGATGGCGGCGAGCGGATCGTCGAGCACCTTGCACCCGTCGTGGATCATCACGATGTGCTCGCACAGCTGCTCGGCGTGGTGCATCTGGTGGGTCGAGAACAGCACCGTGGTGCCGCGCGCATGCTGCTCCAGGAACAGATCCTTCATCAGTCGCATATTGACCGGATCGAGGCCGGAGAACGGCTCGTCGAGGATCAGCAGCTCCGGCTCGTGGATCACTGCCGAGACGAACTGCACCTTCTGCTGCATGCCCTTGGACAGTTCCTCGCACTTCTTGCTGGCCACCTCAGGCAGGCCGACCTTGTCCAGCCAGCGCGCGACGCGCGCCTTAGCTTCGGCACGCGGCACCGACTTGAGGATCGCCATATGCACCAGGAAGTCGGCGACCTTCATCTTGCGATAGACGCCGCGCTCTTCCGGGAGGTAACCGATGCGGTCCTTGGCCTTGAGCGCGGTGTCG
>DASUOA010000308.1:0-11323 GCA_036276895.1 Arenimonas sp.
CAGGCTTCGAATGGCATCGGTGCGCATGATCGACCCCCCGCAGGGCAACTGCCGCCTGGCCAGTGTGCGCCCGGCCGTCGGCGCATGCCAGTTTCCGGCTCAGGGCCGGTAGCGGAAGTGCCCGTGGATCGGCCAGGCACGCAGCACGTCTTCCTCGCGTACGCCGTTGCCGATGTTGTGGATGATCAACGGTCGTGAACCGTTGCGTCGTGGCGAGACGATGCCGATATGCGGCAGGCCGCCGGGCAGGCGCCAGCTGACGATGTCGCCGGGACGGAAGTCGGCATCGTCGCCGGAGGGCCGCAGGCTCTTGCCATGGCGGCGGAAGTAGGTTTCGAGATTGGGCACGCGGCGATGATCGATGTTGCGATCGGGTGCGTGCAGGCCCCACAGCGCCGGGTAGGCCGCGAAGTGGCGGCGCATGTCCTCGTGCACGCGCTGCTGCAGATCGATGCCGAGTACGCGGTAGGCGCGGATCAGCACATCCGTGCAGACGCCGGTGTGCAGCGGCACGTCGCCGCCCGGGTAGGCGAGGCGCACATAGCGGCCGTCGTAACCGGTGGTGACGCCGATTTGCGCTGAGGCTGCGTCGGCCAGTGCCGGCAGTGTCGCCGCGCCGTGCAAGGGCCAGAGCAACGACAGGCAGAGCAGCAGGGCGGTGTGGGGTCGATTGCGCATGGCCCCAGCGTAGCGCGTCCGCGGCCCAAGGTAGCGAATGTGAAGCGGCTGTCCTATGCTCCGGCCGGGGCGGTCCGATCATTCAGGGAAGGGAGACGGACGATGCGCAAGCGCATTCGTGCAGGCGTGTGCGGGCTGGCGGTGGCGTCGCTGTGTGGACCCGCTTGGGGCCACGGCAACGGCGCGCTCAGCGGCGATGATTTTCTCGACCTGAGCCTGGAGCAGCTGCTGCAGGTCGAAGTGTTGGCGCCGGGCAAGACCCAGCAGCAGCGCTGGCAGACCGCTGCGGTGACCCAGGTGATCAGCCGCCAGGAGATCGCCCGTTTCGGCGGCAACAGTCTCTACGAAGTGCTCGAGCGCGCCACCTCGGTGTGGATGACCGGCTCGCATTTCTATCCGCAGAACGTCGCCTCACTGCGCGGCGATCTGCTCACCCACTCCAACAACCACGTGTTGCTGTTGCTCGATGGCCGGCCGCTGCGCGACAGCTTCACCGGCGGCGAGGCCTTCGGCATCTTCAACGCGCTGCCACTGGCCGCACTGGAGCGGATCGAGATCGTGCGCGGGCCGGGCTCGGTGCTGTACGGCGCTAATGCCTATACCGGCGTGATCAACCTGGTCACCCGGGTGCGTGACGAGGCCGGCATCAGCCTGAAAGCCGGCGTCGGCGAGCTCGGCACCCGGCAGGCCGGCGCGCACGGGCAATGGCGTATGGGGCAGTGGCAGGCCGACTTCGCGCTGCACGGCATGCGCGAGGACGGCTGGGATTTCCGTGCCGTCGACGCCGCGGGTGTTGCCAGCGGCATCGATTACGGCGAGCGCAATCTCGGTGCCGTCCTGCGCCTGGGCGATGGCGATTGGCGCGTCGAGGGCGTGTACCTGCGCAGCCGCCAGGACTTCTTCGGCGCCGTCGCCAGCTGGTCGGGCACGGTGCCGCCGGACGCGCGCGACGTGCTGTCCGAGCGCTGGCATTTCAATCTCGGCCGGCGCCTCGCTTGGGGCGACGACAAGCGCTGGGAGTTCGATGTCACCGGCTCGCAGGTCGACTTCGATCACTACAACTACGCCACCCGTTCGCGCGACTGGCAGGGCGAGCTGACCTTCCACCAGCAGATCGGCCCGCGCTGGCGCTGGTTGGCCGGCGCGGCGTTCTGGCATCAGGACATCGAGTCGTTCGCGCGCATCAATCCGGCGCCGATCTCGTCCGGGCAGCGCATGCTCTGGCACGGCTACGCCGAGGCGCACTACCAGGGGCCGGGGCGCTTCTCGATGCTGGCCGGGGTGCAGTGGAACAAGGTCGAAGACCTCGCCGCTGACAGCGTGCCGCGCATCGGCCTGTTCTGGGAACTGCCGGCGGGCTGGCGTTTGCGGCTGCTGCACGGCGAGGCCTATCGCGCGCCGAACGGCATCGAGACGCGCTTCCTGACCATCGTCCGCAACAGCGGCGGCGACATCATCGGCGGCCTGCGCGGCAATCCGCTGCTGCAGCCCGAGCGGGTGGCGAGCACCGACCTCGGGTTGTCCTGGCAGGGCGAGCGCGGCGAGCTGCAGCTCACCGGTTTCCGCTCGCGCCAGCGCGACCTGATCACACGCCAGCGCGCCGCCGACCGCGTCATCGACTTCGTCAACGCCGGCGAACTGACGCTGCGCGGCGTCGAACTCGAAGCGCGCTACGAACCGCATCCCGCCTGGCTGTTGAGTGCAGCGATGACCTGGCAGCGCGGCGAGTCCGACAGCGGCATCGACGACTTCACCCTGGTGCCGCGAAGGCTGGGTAAGCTCGGCATCGCCTACCGCTTCGGCGAGCGCCTGAGCCTCGGCCTGTTCGATGTCTACGCCAGCGAAGCCGGAGACGTGGTCGTACGCAATCCGGCACGACTGCCACGCAATCCCGCCGCCGCTGCCTACCACCAGCTCAGCCTGCAACTGAATGTGACCACCTCCGAGTGGTTGCCGCTCGGCCAGGCCTCGCGTGCCAAGCTGTACGCCTACAACCTGCTCGATGCCGAGGTGTACCAGCCGGAATTCGTCGGACTGGCGATCAATACCATCCCGGCGCGCGCCGGCCGCAGCCTGTATCTGGCCTTCGAGGTCGACTTCTGAGCGCCAGCGCCGCCGCCCGCAGCTGCTAGCATGCGCGGGCGAGCGGTCGCGACAGGAGAGACGGGTGGACCAGTTCAGCTTCAAGTTCGACGCCTATGGCGGCCTCGGCGAGGTGCGCGGCGTGCTGCAGTTCGATGGCGAGCAGTTGCGCCTGCACTACCAGGTGGCCGACGCCATGCTCGGGGCGATCCGTTCGCAGCCGCGCGAAGTGGCCTTTGCGCCGGAGGCGGTGCTGGATATCGCCTACAGCGCCGGCTGGTTCTGGCTGATGCCGCGGGTCGAGCTGCAGGTCAGCGACGTTGCGCGGATCGCCGATATCCCGCTGGAGACCGCCGGCTCGCTGCGCCTGCATCTGCCGTTCTCGCAGCGCAGGGTCGCACGGCGGCTGGTCGAGAGCCTGGCGCTGCCTGCAGCGAGCGTCGCCTGCGTCGGTTCGATTCCGAGCTGGCACGGATGGGTGGGGGCGAGCGCAGCGCGCCATTGCCGGCCGATCATGCGGCAACGGGCACGTCGCCGCGTCGCTCGGAGTCGGAGTAGCTGCGCCCGCCGCTCGCGGCCTGCAAGCCGGTCTTGCTAGAGTGGTCGCCGTTTCCGGCCCGCCGGGCTGATCGCCACACCACCTGACTTGAACGACATCCCGTTATCCCTGCTGTTCGGACTGCTGTTCGTCCTGCTGCTGTTGTCCTCCTTCTTCTCGGGCTCCGAGACGGCGCTGATGGCGCTGAACCGCTATCGGCTGCGGCACCTGGCCAAGACCGGGAATCGTGGGGCGCAGTTCGCGCTGCGACTGCTGGAGAAGCCGGATCGTTTGATCGGCCTGATCCTGCTCGGCAACAACCTGGTCAACAACTCGGCGGCCATGTTGGCGACGCTGATCGCCCTGCGTATCGCCGACTCCGCAGGCCTGCCGATCGGGCCGGCGACCACCGCCGCCGCGGTGATGCTTACGGTGGTGATGCTGATCTTTTCCGAGGTCGCTCCCAAGACCGTCGCCGCTTACCATCCGGAGCGCTTCGGGTTTCCCGCGGCGTTCGTGCTGACCCCGTTGCTGCGCTTCGGCCTGCCCTTCGTCTGGTTGATCAGCAAACTCGCCGGTGCCGTGCTGTGGGTGCTGAAGGTGCGCCCGCGCGACAGCAACGCCGACCAGCTCAGCCCCGAGGAGCTGCGCACCCTGCTGGCCGAGGGCGGCGGCATGATCCGCCCGCGCAACCGGCGCATGCTGCTCAATATCCTCGAGCTCGACGAGCTTACCGTCGACGAGGTGATGGTGCCGCGGCGCGAAATCCTCGGCCTCGATCTCGACGAGCCGATCGAGGCGATCGTCGATCAGCTGCAGCGTTTCCCGTATTCGCGCATCCCGGTCTACCGCGACAGCATCGACAAGGTGTTCGGCATTCTCAATCCGCGGCAACTGCTCTCCGAAGTCGGGCGGCCGCTGGACAAGGCACTGATCGAATCGCGGGTGCGCAAGCCCTACTTCATTC
Source organism: Arenimonas sp. (assembly GCA_036276895.1). Lineage (GTDB taxonomy): Bacteria > Pseudomonadota > Gammaproteobacteria > Xanthomonadales > Xanthomonadaceae > Arenimonas. The sequence continues at coordinate 4,266 of DASUOA010000308.1, forward strand.
CCAGCGGCACGCCGCTGACGCGGCAGCTCAGCGAGTTCCAGAAGCGCGAACGGCGCGCGGCGCTGGTGGTCGACGAGTACGGCGACCTGCTTGGCCTCGTCACCATCGAGGACATCCTCGAAGAAATCGTCGGCGAGTTCACCAGCGACCCGGGTGGCGGCGGCCGGCGCATCGAGAAGCTGCCCGACGGCAGCATCCGCGCCGATGGCCGGGTGCGCCTGCGCGTGCTCAACCGGCGCCTGGGCTGGAACCTGCCACTCGATGGCGCCAGCACGCTCAACGGGCTGATCCTCGAGGCCCGCGACGCCATGCCCGAACAAGGCAGCGAGTTCGAGCTGCACGATCTGCGCGTGCGCATGGAGCGGGTCGAGGACAATGTCGCGGTCGAGCTGCGGATCTGGCCGCAGGTCGCGCCCGCCTCAGCGATATGAGGGCAGGGCGAGGCCGGCGCCTTCGCGCAGCATCGTCGTCATGTCCTCGGCCGTGAGCGGTCGGCGGAACAGGTAACCCTGCATCTCGTCGCATTCGGCAGCGCGCAGGTAGCGCAGTTGCGGCTGCGTCTCCACGCCCTCGGCGATGACCTTGATGCCCAGGCCGTGCGCGAGGCCGATGGTGGCATTGCAGATGGCGACGCAGCGGGCATCCTCGGTCAGGCCGCGGACGAAACTCTGGTCGATCTTCAGGCTGTCGAGCGCGAAGCGGCCGAGATAGCCGAGCGAGGAGAAGCCGGTGCCAAAGTCGTCCAGCGACAGCGCGATGCCCAGGCGGTTGAGCTCGGCCAGCTGCGCCAGCACGGTCGGGCTGTCGTGCATCATCACGCTCTCGGTCAGTTCGATCTCCAGCAGTGATGGCGGCAGGTTGCATTCGCGCAGCATCGCCAGCACGCGATCCGGCAGGCCGCCGCTGTGCAGTTGTTGCGCGGAGACATTGACTGCGACTCGCATCGCCGGCAGGCCTAGGTCGCGCCAGTCGCGCAGCTGCGCGCAGGCCATGCGCAGGGCGCAGTCGCCGAGCGCATCGATCAGGCCGACATCCTCCGCGACCGGGATGAAATCGCCCGGAGGCACATCGCCCAGCTCCGGGCTGCGCCAGCGCAGCAAGGCCTCGGCGCTGCGCACGCGTCCGTCCTGCAACGAAGCGCGCGGCTGGAAATGCAGGTGGAACTGGCCGGCCTCGAGGGCCTGTCGCAGGTGGTGTTCGATCGCCACCCAACGCTGGATCTGTGCATTCATCTGCGCAGTGGCGAACTGCAGCCCGTTGCGGCCGCTGTTCTTGGCGCGGGTCAGCGCGGTATCGGCACTCTTGAGCAGCTCGCCGGGGCTTTGGCCATCGTCGGGATGCACGGCGATGCCGATGCTGGCGGTGACGGTGAGCTCGTGACCCTCGTGTCGCCAGGGCTGGGCAACGGCATCGAGCAGGCGGCTGCCGAGTGCGGCCAGGTCTTCGTTGTCGGGGCGGCGCGGCAGCAGCACCGCGAACTCGTCGCTGCCGGGGCGCGCGACACTGCCCTCGCGCCCCAGCGTCGCCTGCAGGCGACGGGCGATATCACGCAGCAGGGCATCGCCGACGTCGTGGCCGAAGCCATCATTGACGCGGTGCAGGCGATCGATGTTGAGCAGCATCAGCGCCGGGCTGCGATCGTCGCCCTTGTCGGCGATGGCGCGCGCCAGGGCCTGGTCGAGCGCGTAGCGGTTGCCGACACCGGTGAGGCTGTCGTGCTCGGCGAGGTAGGCCAGGCGCGCCTGCTGCTCGCGGCTCTCGGTGAGATCGGTCCAACTGCCGACGATCTCGTCCGACTCGCGGCCGGCGCGGGCGATCCAGCGTGCCTCGTCGAGGATGTGCCGGAGCCGGCCGCGGCCGTCGTGGATTCGGTACTCCTCGGCGATATGGGCGCCCGCGCGCAGGCCGGCGAAGGCATGCCGCACGCGCTCGCGGTCATCCTCGTGGATGCGCGCCAGCCACTCGCGCACCAGCGGCGGCGGCCGCCCTGGCAAGCCGAACACGCGCTCGATGTTGCCGCTGACCCAACGCGGTCGCAGCTGGTGGCCGTCGACATCGAGCAGGTACAGCACGCTGGGGCTGGCCGCCAGCAGGTGCTCGAGCTGCGACTTGCTGCGCGACAGCTGCCGCGTGCGCAGCCCGATCTGCCAGCGCAGCGTGGCGCTGAGCAACAGCAGCGTCACCGCGACGATCGCCAACGCCAGCAGCAGCCAGCGCAGGCCGGCAGGCAGCATCGGTGCCGGCGGCAGCGGCGCCATCGCGTGGCGCATGGCATCGAAGTAGATCGAGTCCGGGTCGCCGCGCCAGGCGAGCAGATGTTCATCGATGCGTGCCAGCACCTCGCCATGACGACCGCGACCGGTGGCGAAGTACAAGGCCGCCGGATTGAACACGATGGCCGTCTCGCGCAGGCCGTAGGCGGCGGCGTGGCGGCCGGCGTAGAAGCTGTTGGCGACCACCGCTTCCGCTTTGCCGTCGGCCACTGCCTGCATCGCCTCGGCAAAGCTCGGCAGCGGTAGTGCGGTATAGCGAAGCTCCGAGCCGCGCATCATCCGCGCCAGTGCCGCCTCCTGGACGCCACCGCGCAGCAACGCGATGCGCGCATCGGCCAGTTGCGGTGTGGCGTGGATTGCGCTGTCGCGACGTACCAGCAGGGTCGACCAGCTGTTCGCCACCGACACCTGGTGGAAGTCGAAGCGCTGACCGCGCTCATCGGTGTAGGCGACATCCGGCATCAGGTCGAGCTCGCCGCGCTGCAGTTGCGCCAGGCAGTCCTCCCATTCGCAGTCGACGTAGACCAGCTGCCAGTCCTCGCGACGCGCGATGGCCGCCAGCACCTCCACGAACAGTCCCGCAGGTTGGCCCTCGCCATCGCGGTAGACCTTGGGCGAGTTGTCGTAGAGACCGACGCGCAGTGTCGTTGCCGCAGCGGTCGTGGCAGGCAGCACCAACGCAACGCACAGTAGCGCCAGACGCGCGGCGATACGCGAGCGGCGGGCGACGGAAGGCGCCTCAGTCATCTTGGCATCGGCCTGCGATCACGGGCATGCGGCTAGCGCCTTGGACATTGTGGGCATGGTAGTGCCAACGGCCCCGGGCGTGCGTGGGGGACGCCCTGCAGTCGCTCGGGCATGCCGAAGCGTGCACGACGTCACGCCGGCGCCGCGACGGGTTAGCCTATACCGGAGCTTCGGCAATACCGGATGCAGGGAGCAGGGATGATGCGAAGCGGTTGGATGAGGGCACTGCTCTGCGGCGTCTGGCTGGCGCTATCGATGCCGGCCATCGGCAGCGACATCGCCAGCGTCGAACGCGAGCTGCAGAGTGACCCGAAGGCGGCACTGGCGCAGGCACAGCAGCAGCTGCAGGCCTTACCGGTGCGCGACGAGTCGCGCCCGCGTTGGCTGGCGCTGGCCTCGGAGGCCGCCTATGCATTGGCGTTGCCGGACCAGGCGCTGGAATACGCCCAGCAGGGGCTGTCACGGCCGGGTCTGTCCGCCGAGCTTGGCGTGCGCCTGTCGATCGCCCGGGCGCAGGCGCTGGATCTCACCGGACAGGCGCAGGAAAGCGTCGACACGCTGATGACGGTGCTGGCGACGCTGGAGCAGGGCGGCTTCGATCCGCAGTACTTGGTCGATGCGCTCACTGCGCGTGCCAGCGCCTACTACTCGCTGAGCAATTTCCGCGCTTCGCTGGCCGACCTGCTGCGCGTCTACCTGGTGGCGCCGGAGCACGGTCCGCGCACCGTGCGTGCCGATGTCGCCGTCGCGCTGGGCAATGTCTACGCGGCGATCAAGGACTACGAGAACGCCGAGCAGTATTACCGCGAGGCGATCGACTACGCCGTCGCCAACAAGACCTGGGTGCGTGCCAGCATCGCCGAGTACAGCCTGGCCACGGTCTACAACCGCGCCGAGCGCTGGGACCTCGCCGGCGAATACTTCGAGCGTTCGCGCCAGCACAGCGAGCTCGCCGACGACCTGCAGGGCGTGGCCTACGCCGAATACGGCCTGGCGCGGGTCTCCGAGCATCTCGGCGACCTCGACAAGGCTGAGCGCATGTACCGCGCCGCGTTGCCGGTGTTCGTCGAGGCCGGCGACCTGATGCCGCAGGCCAACATCGCCCATGGTCTCGCCAAGCTCGCCTTCGAGCGCGGGCAGCGTGCGGTTGCACTGGTCGAGGTCGAGAGGGCGTTGGCCTTGGCGGTTGAGGTAGACGAGTTCGACCTGCGCTACCAGCTGCTGGAGCTGCGCTCGAAAATCGAGATCGCCAACGGCGACGCGCAAGCCGCCTACGAAAGCCTGTTGCTCTCCGGCGAGGCCAAAGAAGAATGGCTGGAAGCGCGCAGCAGCGAGTCGATGGCAGAAATGCGGGTGCGCTTCGACACCGAGCGCCAGGCGCAGCAGAACGCTTTGCTGCTGAAGGAAAACCAGCTATCCGCCGCGCGGCTGGCCGAACAGAAGCAGACCACACGCCTGTACACGGTGTCGGTGCTGGCGCTGTTGTTGCTGATCGGCGTGTTTGCGGTGCTCGGTTATCGCAGCCGGCAACTGCGCCAGCGCCTCGCCGCGCAGGCGCTGACCGACGAGTTGACCGGCGTGGCCAACCGCCGTCATGTGATGGCGGTGCTGGCGGCGGAGTTCGAGCGCAGCAGGCGCTACCACTCGCCGCTGGCGGTGGCGATGTTCGACCTCGATCACTTCAAGCAGATCAACGACCGTGGCGGCCATGCCCTGGGCGATCGCGTGCTGCAGGCGTTCTCCAGCCTGGTGACGACGCGGTTGCGCAAGACCGACTGCTTCGGTCGGCTTGGCGGCGAGGAATTCATCGCCGTCCTGCCGCACACCCCCTGCAACGAAGCGCAGCTGGTGATGGATCGCCTGCGCGAAGCGATCGCGGCGCTGCGCTGCGAGGGGCTGGCCGAAGACATGCAGATCACCACCAGCATCGGCATCGCCTGCCTGCGCGAGGGCGAGCGCGATGAGGATGCGCTGGTCAAGCGCGCCGACGAGGCCGTCTATCGCGCCAAGGAAGCCGGGCGCAACCGCGTCGTGGTCGACTGAGCACCGCCATGCTGCAGCTGATCGGCTTCGACGCGGATGACACGCTCTGGCACAGCGAGGGCTATTTCCAGGACGCGCACGCGGAGTTCGAGCGCATCGTCGGCGCTTATATCGACCTCGCCGACGCGCGCCTGCACGAGCGCCTGCTGGCCACCGAGCAGCGCAACATCCAGTTGTTCGGCTACGGTGCCAAGGGCATGACGCTGTCGATGGTGGAGACCGCGATCGCCCTGACTCACGAACGCATCTCGGCCAGCGATATCCATCGTCTGGTCGATCTGGGCAAGTCGATCCTGCAGCATCCGGTCGAGCTGCTGCCGGGCATCCGCGAGGCGGTGGCCGAGGTGGCGCGCGAGTTTGAGATCGTGCTGATCACCAAGGGCGATCTCTTCCACCAGGAGAAGAAGGTGCGCGCCTCGGGCCTCGCCGATCTGTTCCGTCGCATCGAGATCGTCTCCGAGAAGGATGCGGCGACCTATGCGCGGGTGCTGTCGGAGTTCGACCTGCCGGCCGAGCGCTTCGCCATGGTCGGCAACTCGCTGCGCAGCGATATCGAACCGGTGCTGCAGCTCGGCGGCTGGGGCGTGCATCTGCCCTACCACGTGACCTGGGCGCATGAGCAGCAGAGCGGCGTGCTCGGCGACGAACCACGGTTGCTGCAGGTGGCGACGCCCGGCGAGATTCCGGGTGCGGTTCGGCGGCTGGCGGCGGCTGCTGTTCCAGACGCAGCCCTACCTCCTCCTTCCATGGAGTCGTCGGCCGCTGTTCCCGACGCGACTCTACCTCCTCCATCCATGGAGTCGTAGCATGGGGTTGGAATCGCAACCAGGGCGCGCACCATGATCCGTTGCCTGTGTCTGTTGTTGCTGGGCCTTGCCGCACCGCTGGCCACCGCCGGCGATCTGTACAAATGCACTGGGCCCAATCGCGAAGTGGCGATCCAGTCCGACCCCTGCCCCAAGGAGTGGACGCAGGTGTGGAAGCGCGATGCCGCGCCGGAATTGCCGCCGAGCGACGACCAGCTGCGCGCGCTGCAGGATCGCCGCGAGCGCGAACTGGCGGAGGCCGAGGCGATGTCGCGCCTCGCCGGCACCGCGCGCCTCGAATCGGTGGACAAACCGCGCGCCAAGCCCAAGCAGCCCAAGGCCAGCGAACCGGAATTGCCGCAGCACGATTGCCGCAAGGCGCACGAGTTCGCCGATGCGTTGCGCGAGAAGGCCTTCCTCGAGCTCAGCAACTACCAGCTCAGCCGGCTCAGCGAATGGGTGGCGGAGCAGTGTCGCGAACCCTGAACGCCGGCAGGTAGACATCATCGCTGTCACGGATCGGGCCGTGCCTGTGGCGGCGGTCGCCGCGTGAAGGCCGCGCCGGCGCACGCTACACTTTCGCCCTTGCCTGATCGCCACGGGCCCACGCGCACATGATCCGACTCTCCGAACTTCGCCTGTCACTGGGTGATGCCGAAGCACCCGAGCCCGCGCTGCGGGCGGCGGCGTCCCGAACGCTCGATATTCCGGCGTCCGCAATCGCCCGCCTGACCGTGTTCAAGCGCAGCTTCGATGCGCGCAAGGCCGACCTGCTGGCGGTCTACATCATCGATCTGGAGCTTGCCGACCCGGCGCAGGAACCCGCCCTGCTGGCCCGCCACGCCGGCAAGCCACACATCCAGCCGACCCCGGACATGACCTGGCGGCCACCGGGCCGGGCGCCGGCGGACCTGCCCCTGCGTCCGGTGGTGGTCGGCTTCGGCCCCTGCGGAATATTCGCCGCCTTGGTGCTGGCGCAGATGGGCTTCCGGCCGATCGTGCTCGAGCGCGGCAAACCGGTTCGCCAGCGCACCAAGGACACTTGGGGACTCTGGCGCGGACGCAAGCTCGACCCCGAGAGCAATGTGCAATTCGGCGAAGGCGGCGCCGGCACCTTCAGCGACGGCAAGCTCTACAGCCAGATCAAGGACCCGCGCCATCTCGGGCGCAAGGTGATGCAGGAGTTCGT
>DASUOA010000309.1:0-5340 GCA_036276895.1 Arenimonas sp.
CGGCCTGCTGGAAGGACGAGGCGAACACGAAGATCGGCTTGCCGTGCTGGATCGCGGTGACGCGGCGCACCGAAAAGCTGTTGCCATCGCGCGAGCGGTCGACGTCATAGACGATCGGCGCTTCGACATCGCCAGCGCGCAGGAAATAGGCATGCAGCGAATGCACGTGGCGGTCGTCATCGACGGTCTGCTGCGCCGCCGACAGCGCCTGTCCCAGCACCTGGCCGCCGAACACGTACTTGGTTCCGATGTCGCGGCTCTGGCCGCGGAACAGGTTTTCTTCCAGACGCTCGAGCTTGAGCAGGGCGATCAGTTCGGTGACGACGGCGTGGGTCATGGGCAGATCCGGTGGCGTGGCGGCAATTATAGGGAGTTCGGCTTTGCCTATACTCGCGGCTCGACTGACCGGGGAGCCACATATGCGCCTGCTGCTTTTGCTGTGCCTTTCACTGCTGGTCCTACCCGTCAGGGGGGCAAGCCTGCCGGACGTTGATTCCTTGCGCATCGCCCACCATCGCTTCACGCTCGACAACGGGCTGGAAGTCATCGTGCACCAGGACCGCTCGGTGCCGATCGTCGCGGTCAACGTCTGGTACAAGGTCGGCTCGCGCGACGAGCGGCCGGGGCGCACCGGCTTCGCGCATCTGTTCGAGCACTTCTTCTTCAACGGCAGCGAAAACTATCCACATGGGTTCCGCGAGGCGATGGACGACCTCGGTGCGAACAATCGCAACGGCACCACCAATACCGATCGCACCAATTTCTTCCAGGACGTGCCGGTGTCGGCGCTGGAGCGCACGCTGTATCTCGAGGCCGACCGGATGGGCTTTCTCTCCGGCCACATTTCCGATGCCATGCTCGAGCGCGAGCGCGGCGTGGTGAAGAACGAGAAGCGCCAAGGCGAGAACCGTCCCTACGGTCAGGTGTATTCCCGGCTGGTCGAGATGATGTATCCCGCCGGCCATCCCTACAGCTGGTCGACCATCGGCCGCATGGAAGATCTCGACGCTGCCAGTCTGGACGATATCCGCGAGTGGTATCGGACCTGGTACGGGCCGAACAACGCGGTGCTGTCGCTGGCAGGCGACATCAGTCTGGAGCAGGCGAAGGCGTTGGTCGGGAAATATTTCGGCGCCATCAAGCCGGGTGCGCCGGTGTCGCGGCTGCAGGCGCAGGTGCCGCAGCTGTCGGAAACCGTCCATGACCGGATGCAGGACCGCGTGCCGCAGCACCAGTTGACGCTGGCCTGGCATCTGCCGCCGCTGGGCGATGCGCAGGTGCATGATCTCGAACTGTTCGCCAGCGTGCTGTCCGGTAGCGACAGTGCGCTGCTTGATCGCCGGCTGGTGTTCGAAACCGGACTGGCTACCAGCGTCGGCGCTTTCGTCTGGGACAAGCAGTTGAGCAGCACGCTGGTCGTGCAGGCCAGCCTGCGCGAGGGTGCCGATGCCGACGCGCTGGCGCGCGAGGTCGACGCGGTGATCGCGGAGGCGCTGCGCGAGCCACCCGGCAAGGCCGAGCTCGATCGTGCACGCGCCCGGTTCCTTGCCAGCTTCGCCCGCGGCAGCGAACGCCTGGGTGGCTTTGGCGGTCGCTCGGATGTGCTGGCCGAGAGTCTGGCGCTGCAGGGCGACAGCGAAGCCTATGTGCGGCGCTTGCGTGATCTGTCCAACCGCAGCGCCGAACAGGTGGTCGAAAGCGCGCGCCGCTGGTTGCAGCGGCCGCACTACCGGCTGTGGGTCGAGCCGTTCCCGGCACTCAAGGCCGCTGAGGAACAGATCGATCGCAGCAAGCTGCCGGCTCTCGCCGAGCCTCCTGGCGTGCCTTTCCCCGAGGTGCAGCACTTCACGCTCGACAACGGCTTGAAGGTCAAGCTGATGGAACGTCACTCGGTCCCGCTGGTGTCGCTGTCGCTAGCGGTCGAGGCGGGCTACGCCAGCGACCCCTCCGGTGCCGATGGCACCGCGCAGTTCGCCATCGATCTGTTGCTCAAGGGCACGCGGCGCAGTGATGCATTCGCCATCGCCGATAGGCGCGACCTGCTCGGAGCGACGCTCGGTGTCGGCAACGGGCTGAATCTCTCGTTTGCATCGATGACCGCGCTCAAGGCCAATCTTGATCCGTCGCTGGCGCTGTTTGCGGAGGTGGTGCGTGAACCGGCCTTCCCGGTCGATATGGTCGAGCTGCAGCGCAAGCAACAGTTGGCCGCCATCACCCAGCAGCAGGCTGACCCCAACGGCATGTCGGCGCGGGTACTGCCGCCACTGCTGTTCGGCGCCGCACATCCCTACGGCCGGCCCGGTAATGGCCTGGGCAACAGCGATGCTGTTGCAACGCTCGCAGCTGACGATCTGCGCGCCTGGCATCAGGCCTACTTCGTGCCGGGCAATGCCACCTTGGTGGTGGCTGGCGCCATCACCGCCGAGCAGCTGCAGCCGTTGCTGGAGAAGCACTTTGGCAGCTGGCGTGGCGAGGCGCCGGCGGTGCCGGCGTTGCCATCGCCGGCCGGGGCTGCGCCGGGACGCATCTACCTGCTGGACAAGCCTGATGCGCCGCAATCGGTGATCATCGCCGCGCACCTGCTCGATGGCACCGACATCGACGAGCTCGCGTTGGAAACCGTGGTGCGCAATTTCGGTGGCATGGCCACCTCGCGACTCAACCGCAATTTGCGCTTGGAGAAACACTGGTCCTACGGGGCCTGGGGTTGGACCAGTAACGCCCGCGGATTGCGCACCTTCAACGTGGTGGCGCCGGTGCAGAGCGACCGCACCGCGGAGTCGATGCAGGAGCTGCTCAAGGAGATCCGCGGGCTCGATGGCGAGCGCCCGCTGGCCGGCGAAGAACTCGAAAGCACCCTGCGCAGCCAAGTGTCGCGATTGCCGGGACGTTTTGAAACCCTCGGTTCGCTGATCGGCGCCGGCGTCGACATGGTGCAGAGCGGACGCGAGCCGTCGTACTACTACGACTACGCGCGCAACCTGCGTGCGCTCGACGGTGCCGCCTTGAACGCCGCCGCTGCCAGTGCGGTGCGGCCGGAGCAGCTGATCTGGGTGGTGGTCGGTGATCTCAAGCGGATCCGTGCTGGCGTCGAGGCGCTGGGCTGGGGCGAAGTCGAGGTGCTGACGATGGAGGATGTCGCGAAGTGATCGGCGCCTGGTACTTCGACTTCATCTCGCCCTTCGCCTACCTGCAGTGGGCTCGGATCCGCGCACTCCAGCCACGGCACGACATCGCGCTGCGGCCGATCCTGTTCGCCGGGTTGCTCGAGCATCACGGCCACAAGGGGCCGGCTGAGATTGCCGGCAAGCGCGAGTTCACCTACCGCTTCGTGCAATGGCGAGCCGACCAGGCCGGGCTGCCGCTGCGCTTTCCGCCGGCGCATCCGTTCAATCCGATCGCGGCCTTGCGCTTGTGCATCGCGGCTGGCAGCACGCCGGAGGCGGTGACAGCGATCTTCGATCATCTCTGGCGTGACGGCCGACGGGGCGACGACGCCGAATCGCTGGCACCGGTCGCGGCCGCGCTCGGCATCGATGATGTCGCCGCGGCGATCGCGCAGCCCACCGTGAAGTCGGCGCTGCGCGACAATTTCGAGCAGGCGCTGGCCGACGGCGTGTTCGGAGTGCCGACCCTGGTGGCGGGCGGCGAGCTGTTCTGGGGCGATGACGCGACGCCGATGTTCGAGCAGTGGCTGGCTGATCCCGGGCTTTTCGACGGCGCGGAAATGCAGCGTCTGGCCCGCCTGCCGGTGGGCATCAGCCGCGGCGGCTGATCCAGCGGGAGTGCGGCAGCGACGCTTGAGCCGAATGCCCGCGCCTGCGAGCATGCGGCTTCGTTCTTCAGGAGTGTTGCCGATGTCGTTCCCGTTGCGCTGTGTTGCCGGTCTGTCGCTGGCTCTGTTGCTAGCCGCTTGCGCTACCACCCCCGATACGGTGGCGCCAACGCCGAGTAAGCCGCGCGCGGCCTCGCCAGACTGGTTGACGGATGTCACCGTGATGTCGTCGCGCGAGGCCAACGGCGGCCGTCGCGAGTATCTGCAGCAGCGCTTGGAGGGCATCGGCCTGCAGCCGCGTGAGCAGGCCTTCAGTTCCGGCGAGCTCAATGGCAGCAACCTGCTCGTCGATGTCAGCGGCCCAGCGGACGCGCCGCTGCTGTTGCTCGGCGCGCATTTCGATCGTGTCGATGCCGGGCAGGGCGCCACCGACAATGCTTCCGGCAGTGCCGTGGTGCTGGCGCTGGCCGAGCGTTTCGCGCGCAAGCCGCTGCAACGGCATCGCCTCGCGGTGGCGTTCTGGGATCTGGAGGAACGCGGCCTGCTGGGCGCCCGCGCCTTCGTGGCCGAGCCTTCGGCGCATCCGGCCCTATACGTCAACTTCGATGTCTTCGGCTGGGGCGACAGTCTTTGGATGATGAGCCGTGATGCCGAGCATCCACTGGTGATCGCCAGTCGCGAAGCCGGTGCCGCGCAGGGGTTGGCGCTGAGCGCGGGCGACCAGTATCCGCCCACCGACCACCAGGCCTTCCTGGCCGCGGGCGTGCCGGCGGTGTCCTACTCGCTGGTCGATGCAGTGGAGATCGCCGGCATCCTCGACATCTTCGCCGGCAAGCCGCCGGCATTGGCGCCGAAGGTGATGCAGGTGATCCACAGCGAGCGTGACACCGTCGAGCATGTCGACGCCGCCGACGTGGCGCGCGGCATCGATGCGGTGGAAGCCGCGCTGCGGCGCTGGGACGCGCAGGCCGACTGAGGCCGGGGTCAGTCCGCGAGTTTGTCCAGGCCGCTGTTCTGCAACACCTGCGGCCACGGAAACCGCGGGCCCGGATCGCGCTTGCGGAACACGCGCTGCGACGCATCATCGCTGGCCTCGACGGTATCGGTGTCGAGTTCCTCGTGGCCGGCGATGAAGCGCAGCTTCGGCAGCTCCGACTTCAAGTGCTTGAGTAGCTGCAGAAGCGAGGCGATCTGCGCCTCGGTGTAGGGCTCGTCCATCGCCTGCCGGCGCGAGTCGTACCAGTCCGGGTAGCGCCCCGTGTTGACCAGCTCGATGCCGATCGAACGCGGGTTGTAACCGCGGGTGTGATGCGCCACGCGCGCCGGCCGCACGAACACATGCACCGTGCCTTCGCGGTCGATGTAGTAGTGGCCACTGTTGCCGGTGCCGGAGTCGTACAGCACGCGCTCGCCGAACTCGCGCGCGCTGGCGAGGTCGGGCGTCTCGGTGCAGTGCATGACGACCAGGTCGATGTCGGCCAAAGCGCGCTCGGCAAGCCGCGATTCGTAGGGCAGGGGCCAATCGTGCAGGGCGAGGTCGGACATGGCGGGATGCTAACATTCGC
>DASUOA010000310.1:0-10812 GCA_036276895.1 Arenimonas sp.
GCGACTGCACCGCCGGGCTGCGCGCCTGTTCGGCGTACTTGAACAGCTGCTGTTCGAATTCGTTGAGGGTGTCGGAGAGTGTGCGTTCGAGCTCATCGGAGGCGTACTCAAGGATGCCCTCGAGCAGCTGCCGGACCTTGCGCGGCAGGTGCTGCGAAGCCATGGTCGGTGCCGATGCGTGCGCGCTGCTGCCCGGGACGGACATTCGGGACTCCGTGGACGATCTGCCGATTCTAGGCACAGCGCCGGCCCCGCGCCTAGCGCGGAGCATTGCCAGCACTCCGATTCAACGACGCCGTGACCGCGCGCGGGCGGTCACGGCGGGTGCTTGCGGGACTCAGTCCGCCGTGTAGCGCAGGCGTAGCAGGGCGCTGCGATCCGGCGTGTTGTAGCCGTTGGCCCACTGGTAGAAGCGGTCGCCGAGATTCTCGATGCGTGCCTCCAGGGCCCAACCTGCCGCCAGCGGCGCCGACAGGCGCAGGTCGAACCGTGCGAAGCCGGGCAGGTCGACGCCGAAGTCGGGGCGAGCGGCGACGCCGAGGCCATCGAGGCCCAGCGTCCAGCCGTTGCCGAAGCGGTAGTCGGTGCTGACGCTGAGCTTGCGCTTGGCGCGGCGCAGCAGGTCGTCGCCGGTGTCGACGTTGCGGGCATCCTGCCAGCTGGCCTGGGCATTCAGGCTGAAGCCGTCGCGCGACCAGGCATAGCCCAGCTCGGCGCCTTCGAGTTCGGCGCGGGCGATATTTTCCGCCTCGTAGTTGTGTTCGAGGTTGCTGAAGCTGATCAGGTCTTGGATGTCACTGCGGTAAAGCGACAGGTCAACGCGGTGGCCGTTGCCAGGCGCCCACTGCAAGCCGATTTCGCTCGAGCGTGAACGTTCGGGCTCAAGATTCGGATTGCCGGCGAACCAGCCGAAAAAGCCAGGGTGGTAGAGCTCGTTGAAGTTCGGCGCGCGGAAGCCCTCACCCCAGCTGGCGCGAATTCGGAAGTGATCGCCGAGCTGCCAGCCTAGTGCGGCCTGGCCGGTAGCGCCGCCGCCGTACTGGCTGTTGTCGTCGTGGCGCAGGGCCAGTTCGTAGTCGAATGCCTCTCTATCACCATGCCAGCTGACGAAGCCGGCACGGTTGTTGCGCGAGCGCGAGTACACCAGCAAGTCTGAATCGCCGAGCGAGTGGGTGCGCTCGTTCTGGATGTTGATGCCGAGATTCATGGTTCCAGCGCCGTCGACAGGGCGGCTCAGCATCCAGTCCAGCGAGTGGCGGCGGCTCTGCACCGCGTTGGCGCCCCAGCTGGCGCGGTTGTCGAGATCCTCGCGAGCGTGCCCGAGCAGCAGTGCGTGCTCCCAGCCTGCTGTTAAGGCGCCGGTGAGGTTCATGCCCAGTGACTTGCTGCGGGCATCGCTCTCGCCATTGTCGAATTCGACATCGGCATCGGTGGCGATGCCGGTGAAGTGCAAGTGTTGATTTCCCAGCGGTGTGCGCGCCGACAAGTTCAGGCTGTGATTGCGGTAACCATCGGCATCAGGGTCATAGTCGTCGGGGGAAAATTCCCAGGCGGCCGCGTTGGTGGCCGAGAATCCGCGCAGACGCTCATTGCCGATGCCGATGGATAAGCCTTGCTCGGCATTGCCGTGCCCGAACACCGCATCGGCGCCGACGCGACCGTAACTGCCGGCGCGAAGCTCTCCGACCATCTGCTGGGTTTCGCGAGTGAAGATGTGGATCACGCCGCCGATCGCATCCGAGCCCCACAGCGCCGCACGCGGCCCGCGCACGATCTCGATGCGCTCGATGCGTGCCAGTGGCAGGTGGGCGAAGTCGAACAGGCCCTGGCCGGCCGAGTTCACGCGCAGGCCATCGATCAGTACCAGGGTGTGGTTGGAATTGCTGCCGCGCAGGAACACGGTGCTGGCCTGGCCGGGGCCGCCGTTGCGCGAGATGTCGATGCCGGCCTGGCGGCCGAGCAGGTCGACCAGATCCGGTGCCTGGCTGGCCTCGATGTCTTCGCGGGTGAGCACGGTGACCGAGGCCAGTGCCTCGTCGATCGAAATCGCGATGCGGTGCGCGGTGACGGTGATGGTGTCGAGAGTCTTGGCATCGTCGGCGTGGACCGGCGACATGATCGAGAACGCGATGGCCGTGGCCAGCGCGGTGAAGTGGAAATTGCGGTGCATGGAAACTCCTGTGTTCGCTCACCCGCGGAAAGGAACACGCGCGGCGCAGGCACAGGACGAGACAGGGCGCAGGGGCCATGATCCGCCCCGTCGCCCTCCGCAACGTGTCGTGGTGGCAGCGCCGGGGCGCTGCCGTGCATCAGGCCGGTCTCCGGGCTGGCCAGCGGCGCATCGCGGGATGCGTCGACCCGCCGCCTTCCCATGCATGAGCACAGTGGCGAACTGGCGGGTTTGACTGGCTTACCGTTGCGGGGGCAGCGCCGGATTCGCACCGGCTTCCCGAGCACCTGAAGCGGCGCGCATTCTACTTCAGGAACAGGCCGATGACATCGTTGGTGAAGCGGCGGCCGAGTTCAGTCGGGATGAGGCGGTCGCCCTGTTGCTCGATCCAGCCTTGCGCCAACGCCTTGTCCAGCTGCGGGGCGATCGCCGCGCGCGTCAGTCCGCAGCGTGCCTCGAAGTCGCGCAGCGCGAAGCCCTCGACCAGGCGCAGCGCGTTGAGCATGTAATCGAAGGGCCGTTCGTCGTCGCCGAGATACTGGTCGCCGCCGATGCCCTGCGCGCTGCCCGCATGCTGCAGGTAGTCGCGCGGATTCTTCGGCTTCCAGCGACGCAGGATGCGCTGCTCGGCGCCGAGCGATAGCTTGCCGTGGGCGCCGGCGCCGATGCCCAGGAAGTCGCCGTAGCGCCAATAGTTGAGGTTGTGCGCGC
Organism: Arenimonas sp.; assembly: GCA_036276895.1. Lineage (GTDB taxonomy): Bacteria > Pseudomonadota > Gammaproteobacteria > Xanthomonadales > Xanthomonadaceae > Arenimonas. The sequence continues at coordinate 2,882 of DASUOA010000310.1, forward strand.
ACTGCCGGTCGGCCTGCGCGTAGGCGCTGACTTCGTACTGGGCGTAGCCGGCATCGGCCAGGCGCGCGATGCAGGCGTCCTGCATGTCGAAGGCGCTGTCTTCGTCGGGGATGCCCGGCGGTGGCTTGGCGGCGAAGACGGTGTTGGGTTCAAGCGTCAGGTGGTAATGCGAGACATGCGCCGGCTGCAGAGCGATGGCGCGCTCCACATCGTGCAGGGCCATCGCCAGCGACTGCCCGGGCAGGGCGTACATCAGGTCGAGATTGAGGTTGTCGATGCCGGCGTCTTGCGCCAGCTTGACCGCCGCTTCGGCCTCGCCACTGTCGTGGATGCGGCCGAGCCGTTGCAGGCAGCCGTCATCGAAACTCTGCACGCCGAAGGAAACGCGGTTGATGCCGGCGGCCTTGTAGCCTTCGAAGCGACCATGCTCGGCGGTGCCGGGATTGCATTCGAGGGTGATCTCGGCGTTCGGCGCGAAGCGCAGCCGGCTGCTGGCGGCGGCAAGAATGTCGCCGATGGCTTCGGGCGGAAACAGGCTGGGCGTGCCGCCGCCGAAGAACACGCTGTGCACGGTGCGGCCCCAGACCAGCGGCAGGTCCTGTTCGAGGTCGCGGATCAAGGCATCGACATATTCGCGGACCGGCAGCTGACCTTGCCGCTGGTGCGAGTTGAAGTCGCAGTAGGGGCATTTGCGCACGCACCACGGGATGTGGATGTACAACGCCAGCGGCGGTGGGATCAGCATGTGCGCAGCTTGTCGATCAATTGCGCCAATGCCTGGCCGCGATGGCTGATGCGGTTCTTCAGCGCGCTCGGCAACTGCGCGGCACTGCAGCCCTGTTCGGGCACGAAGAACACCGGGTCGTAGCCGAAGCCACCTTCGCCTTGCGTGGCGCTCAGGATGCGGCCGCGCCAGCGGCCTTCGGCGATCAGCGGTCGCGGATCGTCGGCATGGCGCAGCAGCACTATCACTGAGTAGAACTCTGCACCTCGCGCCTCGTCGGGCACGCCCTCGAGTTCGCGCAGGAGCTTGGCGATGTTGCCGGCGGCATCGCCATGCACGCCGGCGTAGTGCGCGGTGATCAGTCCCGGCGCGCCGCCGAGCGCATCGACCAGCAGACCGGAGTCGTCGGCCAGTGCTGGCAGGCCGGACGCGCGCGCGGCATGTCGCGCCTTGAGCAGGGCGTTTTCGATGAAGGTGCTGCCGGTTTCCTCGGCATCATCGATGCCGAGTTCGTGCTGGGTGTGCAGTTGCAGGTCGAGGCCCGCGGCGTCGAGCAAGGGGCGCAGCTCGGCGACCTTGCCCGGGTTGCCGGTGGCGATGACCAGCTGGCTCACGGTTGCGCCAGCGCCGCGCGTTGCAGGGCGACCAGCTCGGTCACGCCCTTGTCGGCGAGGACGAGCAGGGCGTCGAGCTCATCGCGCCGGAACGCGTGGCCTTCGGCGGTGCCCTGCAGCTCGATGAAGCCGCCGCCGTCGTTCATCACCACGTTCATGTCGGTGTCGCAGTCGCGATCCTCGGCATAGTCGAGATCGAGCACCGGCAGGCCGCGGTAGATGCCGACAGAGACCGCTGCCACCGCGCCGATGACCGGATCGCGGGCGAGATCGCCACGCCGGCGCAGCACCGACACCGCATCGCACAAAGCGATGTAGGCGCCGGTGATGGCGGCGCAGCGGGTGCCGCCATCGGCCTGCAGCACGTCGCAGTCGAGGGTGATGGTGCGTTCGCCGAGCGCCTTGCGGTCGACGCAGGCACGCAGGGCGCGGCCGATCAGGCGCTGGATCTCCAGCGTGCGCCCGCCCTGCTTGCCACGCGCGGCCTCGCGGTCGCTGCGGTCGTGGGTGGCGCGCGGCAGCATCCCGTACTCCGCGGTGACCCAGCCTTCGCCCTTGCCGCGCAGGAAGCCCGGCACCCGTGACTCGGCGCTGGCGGTGCACAGCACCCGGGTGTCGCCAAAGGAGATCAATACCGAGCCCTCCGCATGCTTGGTGAAGTGGCGTTCGATGGAGATCGGGCGCAGCTGGTCGGCGGCGCGGCCACTGGGACGGAGAATCGCGGACATGACGGGGTTACCGGAAAATCGGGGCCGACTAGACTACCATTCGCCTCCCGGCCCCCTGCCTTGGGCGACTGATCGGACCCGCCATGATCCGGAGCATGACCGCCTTCGCCGCCTGCGAGCGTGCCGCTACCGGCGGACGCCTGAGCTGCGAGCTGCGGGCAGTGAACCACCGTTACCTGGAGCTCGCGATCCGCGCGCCGGAGGAATTGCGTGCGATCGAGGGCGCGCTGCGTGAGCGCGTCGCCGCCCGCATCGCTCGTGGCAAGATCGATCTGGGTCTGCGTTACCGCGCCGATGCGGCGGCGCCGGCCGAGCTGCGCGTCAACGAGCGCCTGCTGGCGCAGCTGGCCACCTTGCAGCATCGCCTGCAACACGACTTCCACGGCATGCAGACGCAGTTCACCGAGCTGCTGCGCTATCCGGGTGTGGTCGAGGCGGAAGAGTTCGATCACGCCGGCCTGCAGGCCGAGGCCCTGGCGTTGCTGGGCGAAACCATCGACCAGTTCATCGCCGCGCGCGAGCGCGAAGGCGCCAACCTCGCAACTGCGCTGCGCGAACGTCTCGACGGCATCGAGCGCACTGTCGCCCAGATCCGGCAGTGGCTGCCAGAGATCCGCACGGCGCTGCGCGCGCGGCTGGAATCCAAGCTCGCCGACCTCAAGCTGCCGCTGGAACCCGGGCGGCTGGAGCAGGAAGTCGTGCTCAACCTGCAGAAGATCGACGTCGACGAGGAACTCGACCGGCTTGGCAGCCATATCGCCGAAGCGCGCCGGGTGCTGGAATTGCCCGAAGCCGTCGGCCGCCGCCTCGACTTCCTGATGCAGGAGTTCAACCGCGAGGCCAACACGCTCGGCTCGAAATCGGTCGATGCGCGCACCACCGGCGCTGCGGTCGAACTCAAGGTGCTGATCGAGCAGATGCGCGAACAGGTTCAGAATCTGGAGTGACGGCCATGCGCGGAACCCTGTTCATCGTTGCCGCCGCGTCCGGCACCGGCAAATCGAGTCTGGTCAATGCGGTGCTGGCGCTCGAGCCCGAGATCGCGCTGTCGATCTCCTTCACGTCGCGCGCGCCGCGGCCGGGTGAGAGCAACGGCAAGCATTACCACTTCGTCGACAAGACCGAATTCGAGCGCATGGTCGGTGCGGGGGATTTCTTCGAGCACGCGCTGGTGCACGGCGATTACAAGGGCACCGCGCGGCAGTCGGTCGAGCCGCAACTCGCTGCCGGACGCGACGTGTTGCTGGAGATCGACTGGCAGGGCGCGCGCCAGGTGCGCGCCAAGCTGCCGGATGCGGTCAGCGTGTTCATCCTGCCGCCGTCGAAGGCGGCGCTGGAGCAGCGCATGCGCAAGCGCGGCCAGGACAGCGAAGCCGTGATCGCCCGCCGCCTCGCCGCCGCCCGCGAGGAGATGCTGCACCACGCCGAGTTCGACTACGTGATCGTCAATGACGATTTCGATGCCGCCGCCGCCGAGCTGCGCGCCATCTTCGTCGCCGCCCGGCTGCGTCGCGAGCGCCAGGCCCGGCGGCACGCCGCGCTGATCGCCGAGTTGCTGTCCTAAGCCGGAACTGGCCACGAATTGCGCAGGGCGGGCGGCTCGCGTAAAATGCGCGGTTCAGCGTAACCCATTGATTTTCGGGCGTCCGGCCAGTCGGATGCCCGTCCAGGAGAGCCCATGGCCCGCATCACCGTTGAAGATTGCCTGTCCGTCGTCGACAACCGCTTCGAGCTGGTCCTGATGGCGTCCAAGCGCGCCCGGCAGCTGGCCAAGGGTGTCGAGGCGACGCTGGACAACAGCGAGCACGACGACAAGCCGACGGTGCTGGCGCTGCGCGAGATCGCCGCGCGCAAGATCGACCAGACCCTGATCGACGAAGTCGAGAAGTCCGAGCGCGAGCGCCGCGAGCGCGAGGCGCTGGAGTGGGCCGCCGCCGAGGTGGTCGACGACGACCTGTCCAAGGGCGGCGACGACTGAGCGGAGCCGCGCAGCGGCGAAGCGAAAGCGGCCGCTCCTGCGCATCCTGCGCTCGCGGCACTCGCACTTCCCTGTGCAGCGCAGCCCGCGGTAGCGGGCGTAGTCGCGAAGCGACCGACTGATCGGAGCCGCTCGCAAATCGAGTACGACAACGGCCCCCATGGGGCCGTTTTCACATGCATGGCCCGTGCGCCGTTGAAGGCCGCGCAGCCGCCGCGTAGGCTGGCTGCATGTCTGTGCCACCCACTTCCTTCGACCCCGGCCTTGCGCCCTGTCCGGACCCGTGTCCGGACGAGGTGCGCCAGCTTGAAGCTCGCCTTGCCGACTATCTGCCGTCCGAGCAGGTACTGAAGATCCGTCGCGCCTATCAGATCGGCGCCAGCGCCCATCACGGGCAGACGCGCAAGAGTGGCGAGGCCTACATCACCCACCCGGTGGCGGTGGCCGGCATCCTCGCCGAGCTGCGCCTCGACAGCGAAACCCTGTGCGCGGCGATCCTGCACGACACCCTGGAGGACACGCCGCTGCCGCGTGCCAGCATCGTCGCCGAGTTCGGCGAGCCGGTGGCGGCCCTGGTCGACGGCGTCACCAAGCTCGACAAGCTGCAGTTCCGTGACCGCCAGGAGGCCGCGGCAGAGAGCTTCCGCAAGATGATGCTGGCGATGGCGCGCGACCTGCGGGTGATCCTGATCAAGCTCGCCGACCGCCTGCACAACATGCGCACGCTCGATTCGATGGCGGCCGAGTCGCGCCGCCGCATCGCCCGCGAGACGCTGGAGATCTACGCGCCGATCGCGCAGCGCCTGGGCATGAACAAGATGAAGGCCGAGCTGCAGGACCTCGGCTTCCGGGCGATGCATCCGCATCGCTACGCGGTGATCGCCAAGCGCATCGCCGCGCAGCCGGTGATGCGCCGCGAGGCATTGGCCACGCTGGAAGCGCAGCTGGCGCAGAAGCTGGCGCAGGAAGGGTTGCCGTTCCGGCTGGTCAGCCGGGTCAAGTCGCCGTGGAGCATCTACACCAAGATGCGCCACGAGCAGAAGAGCCTCGAGCAGGTGATGGACGTGTTCGGCTTCCGCGTGGTGGTGCCGAGGAGCATGCAGTGCTACCACGCACTCGGTGCGGTGCATGCGTTGTTCAAGCCGCTCGATGGTCGCTTCCGCGACTTCATCGCCATCCCCAAGGCCAATGGCTACCAGAGCCTGCACACGGTGCTGTTCGGCCCCTACGGCTCGCCGATCGAAGTGCAGATCCGCACCGAGGAAATGGACCTGGTGGCGGAGCGCGGCGTCGCCGCGCACTGGGCCTACAAGAGCGGAGACAGCAGCGGCACCCATACCAAGTCGCGGGCCCAGGACTGGGTGCGCACGTTGATGGACGACCAGCAGCAGGCCGGTTCGTCGCTGGAGTTCCTCGACAACGTCAAGATCGACCTGTTCCCCGACGAGGTCTACCTGTTCACGCCCAAGGGCGACATCCTGGCGCTGCCGCGCAATGCCACCGCGCTCGACTTCGCCTTCGCCGTGCATACCGACGTCGGCAGCCACGCCGTGGCGGCACGCGTCGACAAGAAGCTGGTGCCGCTGCGCGCCAAGCTGCACAGCGGGCAATCGGTCGAGATCATCACCGCGCCGTCGGCGACGCCCAGTCCGCAGTGGCTGGAGTTCGTGGTGTCGAGCAAGGCGCGCACGGCGATCCGCCATCACCTCAAGCGCCTGGAGCATGAGCACGCCGTCGATCTTGGCCATCGCATGCTCGACCGCGCGCTGGAGGCGCTGGACTGCTCGCTGGACCGGATCGCCGGCGAGCGGCTGGAGAAGTTCCTGGCCGAATCGCGCTATCGCCGACTGGAAGAGCTGCTGGCGGATATCGCGTTGGGCAACCGCATGCCCTCGGAGGTCGCGCGTGCCCTGCTTCAGGAGCCGGGGCAGGCGGCGGCCGGCAGCGTCGGCGCCGGTAGCGGCGAGCGGATCCTGATCGCCGGCACCGAGCGCGGCGTGCTCAGTTTCGGCCATTGCTGCCATCCGATTCCGGGCGACGAGATCTTCGGCTATCTCAGCTCCGGCAAGGGCATCGTGGTGCATCGCGCCGAGTGCGAGAACCTGCCCGAGTACCGTAAGTATCCCGACCGCATCGTGCCAATGGGTTGGGATCGCGAAGTGCGCGGCGAGTATCGGGTGCTGCTGCGGATCGGCGTCAACAACAAGCCCGGCGTGCTGGCACAGGTGGCCGCGGCGGTGGCCGAGAGCAACTCCAACATCGACTCGGTGGAGTACCGCGAGCGCGACCTCAGCGTCTCGGTGATGGAATTCGGCATCGAGGTTCGCGATCGCAAGCACCTGGCCGATGTCATTCGCCGCGTTCGCCGGCTCGGCGTGGTGCACGCGGTGCAGCGGATTTAGCGACGCGGCTACACCGCCGACTGCGCCGCTCCTACAATGCGGCTTGACCTTACCGACGAGGCCGCCATGTCCCGCACTGCCATCGCCACCGAGCTCGCTCCCGCCGCCATTGGCCCCTATTCGCAAGCCGTGCGCTGCGGCGACACGGTCTACCTGTCGGGGCAGATTCCGCTTGATCCGCAAAGCGGCGACCTGTTGCAGTCCGACATCGGCAGCGAGACGCGCCGGGTGTTCGACAACCTGGCTGCGGTTTGCAAAGCGGCCGGTGGCAGCTTCGGGCAGGTCGCGCGGGTGGGTATCTACCTCACGGATCTCGCCGACTTCGCTGCTGTCAATGCGGTGATGGCGGAGTATTTCAGCGCCCCATATCCGGCGCGAGCGACGGTGCAAGTGGCGGCCTTGCCGCGCGGTGCGCGCGTGGAGATCGACGCGGTCATGGTGCTGTCCTGATTCGTGGCTGCTGACGCGCCTCCGGGCGTGCCGCCGACCGGTTGGGTCGAGGCGGCGCGTACTGGTCTGCAAGGCTTGCCCGGTGTTGGCCCCAAGGTGGCGGAAAAGCTGGCGGCGCATGGACTGGTGTCGCTGCAGGACTTGTGGCTGCATCTGCCGCTGCGCTATGAGGACCGCACCCGGGTGGTGGCGATTGCCGATCTGCGTCCGGGCCAAAGTGCGCAAGTCGTGGCGACGGTCGAAGCGGTGGAGCGAGGCTTCCGTTTTCGCCCGCAGCTGAAGGTGGTGCTGCGCGACGCCTCGCGTGCACCGCTGCAACTGCGCTTCTTCCATTTCTCCAAGGCGCAGGCGGCGCAGTTCCTGCCAGGCCGTCGCGTGCTGTGCTTCGGCGAGCCGCGTCCGGGGCATCTGGGCCTGGAAATGGTGCATCCGGGGTACCGCTTTCTCGCCGAGGACGCCGAGATCGTGTTGGGCGATCGACTCGATCCGCTTTATCCGGCAGTCGAGGGTGTCGGCGCCGCCAGCTTGGCGAGGTTGGTGGCGCTCGCTTTGCAGCAGTTGCCGCCGGCCGATGCACTGGAGTTGCTGCCAAGCTCGCTTCTCGCCGAGTTGCGTCTGCCGTGTCTTTGTGAGGCGCTGCTCACCGTGCATCGGCCGCCGGTTGATGTCGACCAGGCCTTGCTGGCGCTGGGTCGTCATCCGGCGCAGCAGCGCCTTGCCTTCGAAGAGCTGCTGGCGCACCAGTTGAGCTTGCGCAAGCAACGTATCGCCCTGCGCGAGCAGGGTGCGTTGCCATTGGCCGCCGCAGGCAAACTCGAATCCAGGCTGCTGCGCGGATTGCCGTTCCGCCTGACTGCGGCACAGCGGCGGGTGCTGGAGGAGATCGTCAATGACCTCACACAGCCGCGGCCGATGCTGCGCCTGGTGCAGGGCGACGTCGGCAGCGGTAAGACGGTGGTCGCCGCGCTGGCCGCCCTGCGCGCGATCGCCGCGGGCGCGCAGGTGGCGCTGGTGGCGCCGACCGAGTTACTCGCC
>DASUOA010000311.1:0-5596 GCA_036276895.1 Arenimonas sp.
AACCGTGATCCGGTTGCTGGACGTCTGGTGGAAGGCCCTGGGTGCTCGTTTGCAAGCGCAAGCGCTGAAAGTTTCGATACCGGAGGCGCCCGAGGAGGTGGCCTCGGCGGCGAGCCAGTTGTGGCAGGTAGCGCTGGCGCAAGCGCAGGAATTAACGGCTCGCGAGCAGGAGGTCGCGAGAGCAGCGTTGGAGGAGGCGCGAACGGCACTCGATACCGAACGCCAAGTCCTGCAAGAACGGGTTGAGGCCAGCGAGCGCCTTGCTGCAGAAGCCGATCAGCGGCGGGACGCCGCAGAAGTCCGCCTGGGGGATCTGCAGCGCCTACTGGACCAGCAAGCCCTGCAACTCCGAACTCTGCAGGTTCAATCCGAGGAATCCGGCACTGAGGTCCTCACCTTGCGGTCGAAGCTGGAGGCCGCCGTCGAGGCACTAGCGGATTCCCAGGCTCGAGCAGCCACCGACCGGGCTGCCCTGGAGGCCGCGCACCGTGCCGCCGAAGATCGCTGGCTGCAGGAAGTGGATCGGGCCCGCCAAGAAAGCGACCGGCTTGCCAGCGGACTGCGCAAGTTGGAACGTGAGCACGCGATGGCCGAGGACGACGCGACCTTTAAGCTCGCGGAAGCGACAAGAGCCTTGCAGCGCGCCGAGCGTGACGAAGCCGTGCTGGCGAGCCGTGTCATCACTCTGGAGGCTGAGATCGAGCGACTGCACTCGCAGCTTCAAAAGGCTATCCAGCGAAGAAGTGTGCGGCCTGCAAGTAACGCTGCCAAAGGTCCGCGACGAAAAAGCAAAGCGGCAAAGCAAGGCTAAGCGAATCCGCGACGTACCTGACGCCTTCAGATTGTTTGTAATGTGTTCTTCGCATCTCGGTCGCACCCCGCTTCTAGGCGTTCGCCTTCTGATAAAAGCGTCGAAGGCTGCCCCGAAGGTGAGTTCACTCGGTGTGTTGCGAACTCCGCCCTGCGGACTTGACGGAAAGGCTCGATTTTCGTTTCGGTCAAGCCACAAGTGCACTTGATGTGCGTAACAGCCTTTATTCTAGGCGCATCGTGATGCTCGGCAAGTGGGCGCCATGCCGTAAATGTCGGCCCGATGCCAAAGCGCCTGCTCGAAGCCGGCGCCAGCGGTTATGTCGGCAAGGCCTGTCCGGAAGAAGAACTGTTGCGCGCAGTGCGCGAGGTTGGCAAGGGCAGGCGCTTTCTTGGCGGCGAGCTGGCGCAGCGGATGGCCTTGTCGGCGCTCGATGGCAGCGAATCCCCCTTCGATCGCCTGACGCCGCGCGAGCTCGAAGTCGCGCTAATGCTCTGCCAAGGCATGCGCATGGCCGACATCGGCCGCCGCCTGAGTCTCAGCGCCAAGACGGTGGCAACGCACAAGTACCGGCTGTTCGACAAACTCGGCATCGCCGACGCGGTGAGCCTGGCGCGCCTCGCTGCGCAGCACGGAGTGACCGAGCCGACGCAGGCGCTCTGATGTTCGCGCGCACTCGGCCTACGGCTGCCAGTTCCAGGCGCTGAGAAAGCAGAAGGGGCGCCGGAGCGCCCCTTCGCTGGGATCACGGCGACTTGGGTTCGCCGGATCCGTTGTCGTCATTGAGCGTTGCTGGTGGCAACGGTGCAGCTTCCGTCTCGGGCGCCGCTTCCTGCTCCGCCTGCGCCTGCGCCTGCGCCTCCGACTCTGCTTCGACTTTCTGCGTGGGCAGTGCGTCGATCAGCGATATCTGCACCGGCTCGACGGCAGCCGGCTTCTCGATCGGACGCGGAGTGGCTGCGATCGAGGCCGAGATCGCAGCCGCCAACGGCGCCACGTGCACCGCCGGGCGCATCGCCGCTGCCTGGCTGCCATTGCTGGCCTCCTTGCGCGGCGCCGCTTGGGTCTCGATGGCCGGCGGGACGTGCGACGGCTCTTCAACCTGAGGTGCCGGTTCTGCAGCGTCGACCGCGATCACGGTGTCGTAAACGACTTCAGCCGAGGCTGCTTCCTGCGCAACGACGGGTGCCGAAGGCTCGATCGCTACTTCAGCAATGGGCTCGACAGCCGCGTCGTCGACTTTCACCACTTCGACTGGGGAAGCTACCTCAACCCGCGCTTTGGGCGCTGGCGCTGCCTCGGGGGTGAGATCGGCAAAATCCATCTCGGCGCCCTGCAATGGGACCGCGCCGGATGGCACGTGGGTTGCCGCGGGGGCAGCGTCACCGTCAGAGCGGGTCGACTCTTCGCCGTCTCCCTCTTCGTCGTCGAAATCGATCTCGGACTGCGGCAGCTGCTCGCCGTTGCTCTCACCGGGCGCGCCTTCCGGACGACGACGACGACGGCCACCGCGACGGCCTCGGCGACGACGGGCGGTGCCCTCGGCGGAGGCTGCCGCGTCGCTGCCGGCTTCGGGCGAGGCGGTTACGGCGGCGGCCTCGGCGCTGTCGCCTTCGGCGACAACCGCTGTTGCTCCCACCGTCAGGCCCGCGGCTGCGGCTGCTTCTTCGGCGGCCTTCTGCGCGGCACGGGCTTCACGACGTTCCGCTTCGCGCTTCTGGTTCTCCAGGCGCTGTGCTTCGCGGCGCTCGGTGTCCTTTCGCTGTTGCTCTTCACGACGCTGCTGCGATTCCTGGCGACGCTGCTCGTCCTGCTTGCGCTGGTCTTCGCTGCGTTCGGGCTTGGGCTGACGGCTCTTGCCTTGTTGTTGCTGTTGCGGCTGACCTTTGCCACCGGGCTTGCCGCCCGACTGCGGGCCGCGGTCGCGACGCCCCTCACCACGACGGCCATCGCCACGCGATTCACGCTCTGGACGCGGCGGCGGGGCCTCGGCAGCCGGCGCGTCATCGGCGCCAAACAGCGCCATGATACGGCTGAGGAATCCGCGCTTGGCCGACTTGGCGGTCGGATGCACGAAGGCCGGCGCCGGTGCCATTTCGGGTTCGACGGTTTCGCGCGCTGGAGCCGGGCTGGGCGGCTTGACCGCGGTGACCGCTGGCAGAGTGGGGACGTTGATATTGGCCTTGGTCAGCGCATGCACTTCGAGCTTGCGCGGAGTAGTGCGCTGGTAGCTCGGACGGCCGGTCTCCTCGCCCAAGTCGCCTTCGCGGATGCGCGAGACGTTGTAGTGCGGGGTCTCCAGTTGCTCGTCGGCGACGATCACGATCGGCGCATCGTGGCGCTGTTCGATTTCGATCAGCGCGCGGCGCTTCTCGTTGAGCAGGTAGTTGGCGATCTGCGGCGGTGCCTGCACCAGCACCTGGCCGGTGTTTTCCTTCATCGCGTGCTCTTCGGCGACGCGCAGGATCGACAGCGACAGCGATTCGATGCTGCGCATGCGGCCGTGGCCTTCGCAACGCGGGCAGACGATCTGGCTGGACTCGCCCAAGGACGGCCGCAGGCGCTGGCGCGAGAGCTCGAGCAGTCCGAAGCGCGAGATGCGACCGATCTGCACCCGGGCGCGATCCTGCTTCAGCGCGTGCTGCAAGCGCTCCTCGACCTGGCGCTGGTGCTTGCCCGAGCCCATGTCGATGAAGTCGATCACGACCAGGCCGCCGAGATCGCGCAGACGCATCTGTCGCGCCACTTCGTCGGCGGCTTCGAGGTTGGTGTTGAACGCCGTCTCCTCGATGTCGCCACCCTTGGTGGCGCGCGCCGAGTTGACGTCGACCGCGGTCAGCGCCTCGGTCTGGTCGATCACCAGGGCGCCGCCCGAGGGCAGGCGGATGGTGCGCTCGTAAGCGTTCTCGATCTGCGATTCGATCTGGTAGCGGTTGAACAGCGGCGTCGGATCTTCGTAGAACTTCAGCTTGCGCATGCTCTGCGGCATCACCGACTGCATGAAGTCGCGCGCTTCCTCGTACATCTCCTTGGTGTCGACCAGGATCTCGCCGACGTCGGCACGCAGGTAGTCACGTAGGGCGCGGATGATCAGCCGCGACTCCTGGTAGATCAGGAACGGCGCCGGCTTCGACAGCGCGGCGTCGGTGATCGCCTTCCAGACGTGCAGCAGGTAGTCGAGGTCCCACTGCAGCTCTTCGGCGTCGCGGCCGACGCCGGCGGTGCGGATGATCACGCCCATGTCGTCGGGGATGTTCAGCGCATCGAGCGCTTCTTTCAGCGCCTGCCGGTCATCGCCTTCGATGCGGCGCGAGACGCCGCCCGCCGAGGGCGAGTTCGGCATCAGCACCATGTAGCGACCCGCCAGCGAGATGAAGGTGGTCAGCGCGGCGCCCTTGTTGCCGCGTTCCTCCTTGTCGACCTGGACCACGACTTCCTGGCCTTCGCGCAGGAATTCCTTGAGGCTGGCCTTGTTCGGGTCGACACCCGGGACGAAGTAGTCGCGGGAGATCTCCTTCAGCGGCAGGAAGCCGTGACGCTCGCCGCCGTATTCGACGAAGGCGGCTTCCAGCGAAGGCTCGAGCCGGACGATGCGGCCCTTGTAGATGTTCGACTTCTTCTGTTCTTTCGAGGGCTGCTCGATGTCGATGTCATACAGGTTCTGACCATCGACGATCGCCACGCGCAACTCTTCCGCCTGCGTGGCATTGATCAACATCCGCTTCATTGTCGGTTCCTCACGCGCTCTACCGCGAGGAACGCCGGGGTCCGCGCCCTTGTAACAACAGCCCGGAGCGCACGCGCATCCGGGCCTGGCAGGAAACTCCAGCGCTACAGACCACCGGGCGAACCCGCGGGAGCGCTTTTCAAATTGCATCGTTTGGGGGCCGGCACGCGCCTGGCGTGCGCCGGTCTGGACCGGGGCGAACCCCGGTGCGATATCCGTCCGCCCTGGCAACCGGCTAACATGGTCACCCCCGAGGGGTGTGGTAGCGGCCGTTCGGGAATCGTCAGGGTCAGGCTTTCGGCCGGACCTCTGCGAAATCAGGACGTTATCTCGCGCGGCGATTGTATCAGTTCAGGTGCGAATACCGGAACCCGCCTCACCGACCCCAAAGCAGGAAGCGAAACCGTGGCCAATGACGTCGCAGGCGGCGTGAGACTCGTCAAGGTGCCCGATGACCGGGACGGCCAGCGCCTCGACAATTTTCTGCTCGGGCAGCTCAAGGGCGCGCCGCGCAGCATCATCTACAAGATCGTTCGCAGCGGCCAGGTGCGGATCAATGGCAAGCGCGCCAAGCCCGACAGCCGTTTGACTGGCGGTGACGAGGTGCGCATCCCGCCGGTCCGACTCGATGCCCCGGGTGAGGCCAAGGCGCCGCCCAAGGGCATGCTCGAGCGCCTCGGAGCCAGCATCATCTTCGAAGACCCGTGGCTGCTGGCGATCAACAAGCCCTCGGGGATCGCCGCGCACGGTGGCAGCGGGGTCAGCTTCGGCGTGATTGAAGGTCTGCGCGCGCTGCGTCCCGAGCAGTCGCTGGAACTGGTGCACCGCCTCGACCGCGACACCAGCGGCGTCATGGTGCTGGCCAAAAAGCGCTCGGCCCTGCTCGAGCTGCAGGCGCTGCTGCGCGAAGGCGACGACGAGGAAGCGCCGAACAAACGCTATCTGACCTTGCTCGCGGGACGCATGCCCAGCGGCGTGATGACCGTCGACGCGGCTTTGCAGCGCTCGGTGCTGCAGGGCGGCGAGCGCATGGTGCGGGTCGATCCGGCCGGCAAGGC
>DASUOA010000312.1:0-10282 GCA_036276895.1 Arenimonas sp.
TCCAGCACGACGGCCTGCGGCAGCACCGCAACCGGCTCATCCGCGGCGGGCATCAGCTGTGCCGGACGTGCTTCCGGTAGTGCGTCGCGCAAGGCGGAGATGCGTGCAGCGAGCTCGTCCAGCGACGGCAACGGTCGCGCATGCTCGAGCGCCACGATCACCGCGCGAATCGCAGCGGCCGCATCCGCCACCGCCTTCACGCCATCGGCGCCGGGGGTGATGCCATGCGCCAGCGAGCGCTTCATGAAACCTTCCAGCGGCGCCGTCACTTCGGTCATGGCCGCGACTTCGGTCATGGCGAAGGCACCGTTCATGGTGTGCACCGAGCGCAGCAGCGGATCGCTGACCGGTACCGGCGCCGCGGCGCTTTGCGCCAACCAAGCATCGACGGTTTCCAGATGCCCCGCGACTTCCGGCTTGAGGATCTCGAACAACACCGGATCGATCACACAGACGAAGCCGGTCTCGCTGCCGGCCTCGGCTTCCGTCGCCACCGGCTCGGGCTCGGTCACCAGCGCCTCGGCCACGGACGGCTCCGGCTCGACCGCCGACAACGACGGCTCCGGCTCGGGCGCCGCGGCTTCGACCGCGGCAGCCTCAGCCGGTGCCGGCGGCTGGTAGAACACGTCCTCACCGGCAGCAACGCGATCGGCGACTTCGGCGATGCCGACAAGATCGGCATGCACGGTTTCGCCACCCAAGGCGGCGCGCAGCAACGGCAGCACGTCGAAGGCGCGCTCGATCAGGCCCACCACCGCGGGCGAGGCCGGCCGGGTGCCATCAAGCACGCGGTTGAGCATGCTCTCGACCTTCCAGCTGAACTCGCCCAACGACTTGGCGCCGACCAGCCGACCACTGCCCTTGAGGGTGTGGAATACACGACGGATCGGACGCAGCAGTTCGACATTGGCCGGCGACGCGCGCCAGGCCGGCAGCAGCTGGTCGAGGTTGGCGATTTCCTCCTGGAACTCTTCCAGGAAGACTTCGCGGATTTCATCGTCGATGTCGGCGCTGTCACCATCAAAGCCCGGCACCACCGGCAGGCCCGACGTGGACACGCCCGCCGTCGCTACGGCGGGAGGTGTCGGCGCGGGTGCAGCCTCGACCACCGCGACGATCTCCGGCTCAGCCACCGGCTGCAGCTCCGGGGCCGGCTCGGGTTCGGGCTCGGACGCCGGCTCGGGCGCAGGAGGCGCCGCAGCCACCGGAGGCGGTGCGGCCGGCTTGGGTCGTTCGTCCGCCAGTACCCGCGTCGGCAGCGGTTCGTTTTCGTCGACCTCCGGCAGCGGCCAGTAGCCGAGGCCCTCCAGGCTTTGCCGCGCGACGTCGAGAATCTGCTCGCGATTCGGGCGACGGTCACGCACCGCCTCAAGGAAGTATTCGAGGCTGGCCAGCGCATCGGCGAGCCGATCCATTTGCTGCCCATTGGGCACGCGCTGTCGGCGCAGCAGCTCGGCCTCGGTGAACAGGCGCACCGCCTGCAGCAGCTCCGGGGCTTCGCGCATTTCGAGGATGCGCAGCGCACCGGATACTTCTTCGATCAGGCGCGGCACATCGGCGAGTTCGGCGTGGTTCCAGTGCGTCTCTACGAAAGCGACGAAGCACTGCCGCGCCTGCGCGAAGTTGGCGATCGCCTCCTTGACCAGGACATCAAGCACCTTGCGCGCTTCGGCGCCGGGCAGGTCCATCGCACGCGCAGCGGCAGTATCAGCCTCGGACTCGCCGCTGCTGCCCTCGCCCAGCCGCGCCACCTGGTCGTCCAGCGAGGCTTCGACGTAAAGCAGCGCGCCGGCGATATCGAGCAGGGTCGACTCGTCGCTCTGGCGTTGACCGCAGACGATGTCGTTGATCGCGGTGCGCTGGTCGAGCACCACGCGACGCGGCACTCCGAGCCCGAGCATGCCGAGGGTATCGGCGACGCGGTCAAGCGCCTCGACCTGGCTGCCGAGTTCGGCCGCTGGCGCATCGGGTGAACGCAGGTGCAGGTCGAGCGCATCCTTGACCCGCAACAGGTCTTCCTTGATCGCACCGGCGACGGTCGACAGCAGGGCGCGGTTGCGGCCGCTGATGCTGCCGCGGGCGTGCGCCAGTTCGGCTTCGCTGGGCAGGTAATCGGAAAGTCCGAACACCTCGCGGATCTCGCCGATCCGGCCGTGGTCGGTCGGCGCGTGCGCGACGAAGTACAGCAGCTGCTTGGTGAGTTCGATCGGCGGGTCGGTACGGAAGGCAGCATCGCCGCCTTCGGCCAGGCGCTTGATCTCGCGCTCGACCTTGGCCAGCGCTTGCTTCATCGGCTTGGTTGCTTCGAAGGCGTGGCGCGTCAACGCATCGAGCGTGCCCGCCGCTACCCAGAACAGGCGGCGCGCGGACTCCGCGCTGGTGATCGGCACCAGCTGTTCACAGACGTCAGTAAGATCACGAATCGTGCCCGGGCTGTTGTCGTCCTTGAGCCAGCGCAGCAGCGCCGACTGGAACAGGTTGCGCAGTGTATCGGCACGGCGCTTGAGTTGCTCCGCCGACAAGGGCGCATCCGGCCCTTGGGCCGATGCCGGCAACGGCCGCGACAGGTCCGGCGAGAACAGCACCACCTCGGACAGACCCTTCTCGCCGCGCGTTTCGCGCAGCTCGTTGAGCAAGGGCAGCAGCACGATCGGAATATCACGATGGCCGCTCTGCAGGCGCTCGAGGTAGTCGGGCAACTGCACGATGCCGCGCATCAGGGCCGCATAGGCGGGGTCGCGCTCGCTGATCTTGCCGTCGACCAGCGCCTGGGCGAGGTGTTCCATTTCCTCGGCCACCATCGCCGCGCCGTACAGCTCGACCATGCGCAAGGTGCCCTGCACCTGGTGCAGATAGCCGGTGCAGGCCTTGAGCTGCGCCGGATCCTCGCCCTCTTCGACGAAGGCCTGCAGCGCCTGCCGCGCCAGCCGCAGGGTCTCGTCGAGCTCGGGCTTGACCCAGGTGAGCGTGGTGAAATCGATGTTTTCGTGCAGCCTCATGCCCACGTCCTTTCAGTGCAGCGCCATCGGCGTAGACCGACGACGCTGCGGGTGCTTTGGCCCATGCCCGCAGCGTGCGGCGCGGTCAACCCGGCAGCTTGAAGTCGGCGACCGAGCGACGCAGGTCGGCAGCAAGCTGGGCGAGGTTTCCGATCGACTCCGCGGTCTGGCTGGCGCCGTGCGAGGTCTGGGTGGTGATCTCCTGAATCACCGTCATGGTCGCAGTGATGTTGGTCGCCGCGGTGGACTGCTGGCGGGCGGCCAGCGAGATGTTCTGGATGAGGTCGGCGAGGTCGTTCGAGACCTTTTCGATCTCGCCCAGCGCCAGGCCGGCGTCCTCGGCCAGGCGGGCACCGGCCACCACTTCCGCGGTGGTCTGCTCCATCGAGCTGACCGCTTCGTTGGTGTCGGACTGAATGGTCTGCACCAGCGCTTCGATTCGCTTCGTCGCGTTGGACGCGCGCTCCGCGAGTCGCTGCACTTCGTCGGCCACGACCGCGAAGCCGCGGCCCGCTTCACCAGCGGACGCTGCTTGAATAGCAGCATTCAACGCGAGGATGTTCGTCTGCTCGGCGATGTCGTTGATCAGTTCCACGATCGAGCCGATTTCCTGCGAGCTTTCGCCGAGGCGCTTGATTCGCTTCGAGGTTTCCTGGATCTGGTCACGGATGTTGTCCATGCCCTGGATCGTCTGCCGCACCACTTCGGCGCCCTTGGCGGCGATCTGCACCGAGCGTTGCGCCACGTCGGCCGATTCGGCGGAGTTCTTGGAGACCTGATCGATGCTCGAGGCGATCTCGTTGATCTGCGCCGAGGCCGAGGTGATCTGCTGTGCCTGATGTTCGGCGGCCTCCGCGAGGTGCATGGCGGTGGCCTGGGTTTCCTGCGCCGAGGCAGCGACCTGCACGGCGGTGTCGTTGATCGTTCCCACCAGTCGGCGCAGCTCGTCGACGGTGAAGTTGATCGAGTCCGCGATCGCGCCGGTGATGTCCTCGGTGACGGTTGCCTTGACGGTCAGGTCGCCTTCCGCGAGCGCGCCCATTTCGTCGAGCAGTCGCAGAATCGCTTCCTGGTTACGCTGGTTCAGCTCCTGGGTGCTGGCAAGGCGGCGACGCTGGTCGCGGAACATGGTGCCAAGCAGGCCGATCAGGCCGACCACCATGCCGATGGCGGCACCGAGCGCCCAGTAGTTGTTCGGGAAGATGCGGCGGAACTCGATGGTGTCGAAGGCGTTGTACAACGCCTCGCTGGTCTGCAGCAGTGTCTCGGAGGAGTCCGAGATCTCGCGCGCCGACTGTTGCACCTCGGCCAGCTTGGAGGCCGCCTCGAGGATCAGGTCGAGTTCGCCCTGGGCCTCGCTGTAGAGTTCGTCCACGGAGTTGACGGCGGTGCGCGCGGCCGCGGTGGTCACCGCCTGCACGCCGAGCTCCGGGTTGCCTTCCTTGAAGCCGGCCTGCACCCGCGCGAACACAATGGCGTTACGCGACAGCTCATCGGCGGCGCCGACGGTGTTCTCGCCGCCGGCGACGATTTCCGTCACGCGGCGCGACATGCGGTCGAGCAGCACGATCTGGCGGTTGGCGAGACTGATCTGGCTGGCGGTTGCGTTGGCATCCGACAGCGCGCGCACCACTTCGTCGAGTCGCGCCGACAGTCGCGGCACGCGGCCGTTGAAGCTGGCGGCGGTGTCGGCGACGTTGAGCACCTCGCTTTCGCTGGCGATGATCTGCTCGGAGTAGGTCGCCATCGGGCCCCAGTTGCCGGAGACCTGGCCCAGCGCGTCCTGCACGCCGATGGCCATCAGGTTCTGCTCGTAACCCGGGACGCCGAGCTCGGCATCGCCCAGCCGCAGCGCCGCGACCACCTTGTCAATGCGTGCCTTGGTCGCCTTGAACTCGTCGAAGGCGGCGGCGTTGCCGCCGACCGCCGCCTGGGTGAACTTGGCGAGCTTCTGCGACTGCACCTGCAGGTCGGAGCTGAGCGTCTTGGCGCTGTTGATCTGCCCGGAGAGGAAGCCCGAATAGATGAAGTTGGCCGCGAACAGCAACAGCGACGCGATCAGCACCAAGGCCCAAAAGCGCAGGCTCAGGTGGGTAAATTTCTCGGCGAACGAGCGCGGATTACTGCTCATGGACTGACCTCACCCCAGGAAAGCGAATCGATGTGTGATGTGCGGCGGACGATCATGCGACGGCCTGCCGGAACTCGGGCGTGCGCGACAGCAACGACATGCTGAACACGCCCCAGGTGACATCGGCGACCCGGTAGGCCTCGCCGATGAAATGCGCGAAGCTGCCCTCGGCGACTTCGCCAAGCTCGCAGCGATGCGAATCATTGAAGGTACGCTGGCCGAACATTTCGTCGATCAGCACTGCCACATTGCCGCCGCCCTGCTTGACCACCAGCACGCGCTGGCCGTCGTGCAGCAGGGTGCGCTCGCCCTCCAGGAACTGTTTGAGGTCGACCACTGGCAGCAGGTTGCCGCGCACGTTGGTGACGCCGAGCATCCAAGGCAAGGACCCGGGCACCGGCGTCACCGCCGGCAGCGTGAGGATTTCAACCACCTCGTCGAAGCTCGACACCAGCCGCTTGTTGCCGATGCGGTATCCCACGCCACGCCAATGGCCAGGCGCTTCGATAGTCTCCGGACGACCCGCCTCGTGCGCCAGCGAGCGCTGTTCGTAGTCGAGCAGGACCTCGAAGGCAGCTGAGCGTTTGCTGGACGTCGCGATGGCCATGCCCACCTCAACCCGCCGGCACGTACTTGCGGATCGCGGCGAGCAGCTCGTCGCGAGTGAAAGGCTTGGTCAGGTACTGGTCGGAACCGACGATGCGGCCACGCGCCTTGTCGAACAGACCGTCTTTGGACGACAGCATGATCACCGGCACCGACTTGAACATCTGGTTGTTCTTGATCAGGGCGCAGGTCTGATAACCGTCGAGCCGCGGCATCATGATGTCGACGAAGACGATCTGCGGCTGGTGGTCGGCGATCTTGGACAGCGCCTCGAATCCGTCGGTCGCCGTCACCACGTCGCAGCCCTCCTTTTTCAGCAGGGTCTCCGCCGTGCGGCGGATCGTCTTGGAATCATCGATGACCATGACCCGCAGACCCGCCAGTGCATTCTCTTCCATCGCAATCCCCAGTGCGTACGGTGGCTCGCACCAGCGTCGAAGGCGGGCACGAAGCGTCATAGCTTATATCCCAGCGACGGCCAAGTGTGTCAAGCATTGGCGGCGTTTGCCGAGCACTGCTGCCGCTTTGCCGGTGGGCCTGCTAGGCTTGGTCGCGGAAAGCATCGGAACCAGGAAACGATGGGCGTGCAGGTAGCGGTGGTGATGGACCCGATCGGTCACATCAAGATCGGCAAGGACTCGACCTTTGCCATGCTGCTCGAAGCCCAGCGCCGCGGCCACCGCCTGCATTACGTGCAACCCGGCAGCCTCGGCATCGCCGAAGGACGCGCCGTGGCACGGTTGGCACCGCTGCAGGTCCGCGACGATCCGGCCGACTGGCACACGCTGGGTGAGGCCACGACGACAGCGCTGGGCACGCTCGATACCATCCTGATGCGCCGCGATCCGCCCGTCGATGCCGATTTCTGGCACGACACGCAGATCCTGGCCCTGGCCCAGCGCGAGGGCGCGCTGCTGGTGAACGACCCCGCAGGGCTGCTTGAGCTCAACGAAAAGCTCGCCGCCCTGCTGTTTCCGCAGTGTTGCCCGCCGACCCGCATCACCCGCAACCCGTCCGAGCTGCGCGCCTTCGTCGAAGCCATGGGCGAGGCCGTGCTCAAGCCGCTCGATGGCATGGGCGGGCGCTCGATCTTCAAGGCCGCCGCCAACGACCCCAACCTCAATGTCATCCTCGAGACCCTGACCGCCGGCGGCACCCAGCTGGCGTTGGCGCAGCGCTACCTGCCGGAAATCAGTGACGGCGACAAGCGCATCCTGCTGGTCGATGGCGAACCGGTGCAGTACTGCCTGGCGCGCATCCCGCAGGGCAGCGACTTCCGCGGCAACCTCGCCGCTGGCGGTCGTGGCGAGGCACGGCCGCTGACCGAGCGCGACCGCTGGATCGCCGCCCAGGTCGGACCGGAGCTGCGCCGGCGCGGCATGCTGTTCGTCGGCCTCGACGTGATCGGCGACTGGCTGACCGAAGTGAATGTCACCAGCCCGACCTGCATCCGCGAGATCGACACGGCCTATGGGCTGAACATCGCGGGACAGCTGTTCGACGCCATCGAAGCCCGCCTCGCCACCCGCGGATGAGCCACGCCGCGGCGCGCATCGGCCCCAATGAGCGCCTCAGCGCCACGATGGTGCTGTCGGCGGCCCTGATTGGGGTGCTGATCCTCGGCATCGGCTTCAGTCGCGAGGACCCGGCGCCGGTACTGCCGACGCTGGATGTGATCCTGACCCCGACCCGCAGCGAGAAGCCGCCGGAACAGGCCGACTTCATCGCCCAGGCGGACAATGTCGGCGGTGGCGACCGCGATAAGGCGCAGCGCCCGCGCGACGAGCAAGTCGCGGTGCAGCCGCTGCCAGAAGCCGGCGTAGCACCCGAGCTGCAACTGGCGCAGTCGCCCCCGCCGGTCCCGCAGTCCGAGCTGCGCGTGCTGTCGACCACGGATCGCGACCGCCGCAGCGTCGCCGCGCCCGAGGACCAGCCGGAAGTCGAGCAGCGCCCACACCCGCCCGGTCGCGAGTTGATCGACCAGAGCTTGGAAATCGCACGACTCACCGCCGAGATCGCGCGGCAGCAGGAGCTGTATGCCAAGCGCCCGATCCGCAAGCAGATCTCCGCCAGCACCACCGAATACGTATATGCCAGCTACATGCGCAGCTGGGTGGCCAAGGTCGAGCGGGTCGGCAACCTCAACTACCCGGATGAGGCGCGCCGTCGCGGCCTCAGCGGCCGGCTGATTCTCACGGTTTCGGTGCGCCGCGACGGCAGCATCGAGCAGGTGGTAGTCAACGAAGGCAGCGGCAAGGCATTGCTCGATGCCGCGGCGCTGCGCACGGTGCGCCTGGCCGAGCCGTTTCCACCGCTGCCCGACACCGAGGAATCGGTCGACATCCTCGACATCACCCGCACCTGGGAATTCAGCCAGGGCGAAGTGCGCAGCGACTAGTCCTTAGCTGCCCAGCAGCGCTTCGAGCACCGCCATGCGCACAGCAACGCCGTTGCCGACCTGCTCGAGGATGCAGGACTGCGGCCCATCGGCCACGGCACTATCGATCTCGACGCCGCGGTTCATCGGCCCCGGGTGCAGCACGATGGCATCCGGACGCGCGCGGGCCAGGCGCTGAGGGGTCAGGCCGTAGTCCTGGAAATAGCCTTCCAGCGAGGGCACCAGGCCTTCGACCATGCGCTCGCGCTGCAGGCGCAGCATCATCACCACATCGACGCCGTCCAGCGCCGCATCGAAATCCTGCATGACCTCGACGCCAGCCAGCGTGCCGTCTTCAGGCAGCAGGGCGGCCGGGCCACAGGCGCGAATGCTGCCGGTACCGAGGGCGCGCAACGCATGCAAGTCGGAGCGCGCGACCCGCGAATGCTTGATGTCACCAACGATCAGCACGTTCAGGCGCGAGAAGTCGCGCCCCTTGTGCCGGCGCAGGGTGAGCATGTCGAGCAGGCCCTGGGTCGGATGCGCGGCGCGACCGGCGCCGGCGTTGATCAGCACGGTTCCGGGCGCGGCGGCAGAGGCCAGCTCAGCCACCGCCGCATCGTCGCTGTGGCGCACGGCAAACGCATCGACGCCCATGGCCTCGAGCGTGCGCAGGGTATCGATGGCGGACTCGCCCTTGCTGGTCGACGAGGTACTGACATCGAAGCCCAGCACATCCATGCCCATGCGCACGCCAGCCAGCTGAAAGCTGCTGCGTGTGCGCGTCGAGGTCTCGAAGAACAGCGTGCACAGGGTCTTGCCGGCCAAGCGCTCACGGCAGCTGCGCCCACCGCGCGCCGCCTCCAGCAGTGCGCCGGCGCGATCGAGCAGATCGTCGAGCAGCGCGATCGGCATGTCTTC
Organism: Arenimonas sp.; assembly: GCA_036276895.1. Taxonomy (GTDB): domain Bacteria; phylum Pseudomonadota; class Gammaproteobacteria; order Xanthomonadales; family Xanthomonadaceae; genus Arenimonas. The sequence goes on from DASUOA010000312.1 coordinate 9,035, forward strand.
GAGGGTGAGCAGATGGCGCAGGCGGCCAGTGGCGTCGTATTGCGGGTTCATGGCGATGTGTCGGGGGCGGGAAGGAAAGCGATGCGGGCGTCCGGCTCGGTGAGCCAGCGTTCCAGAATGACGACGGCCGCCAGCGCGTCGAGCTGCGCGGCCTGATGGCGTTTGCGAGTACCGGCGGCGCGACCGGCGGCGAAGCGCTGCGCGGCTTCGATCGAGCTGCGCCGCTCGTCGACCTGCTCCACCGGCAACCGGTAGCGGCGGCCGAGTTCGCGGGCGAACCCGCGGGCGCGCTGGCGGATGGGCTGGTCGCCGCCGTCTAGCGTCGCCGGATCACCCACCACCAGTGCATCCGGCCGCCACTCTGCGACCCAGCGATCAAGCTGCGGCCAATCCGGACCCGACTCGCGTACCGGCAGCACACCCAACTCACTGGCGCTGCCGGAAACGGTATTGCCGACCGCGACGCCGATGCGGCGCGCACCGACATCGAAGGCGAGCAGCGTGACTGGCCCGCTCATGCGTAAGCGTGGCGCTCAGGCATGTCCGGCGTAGTCGGTCAGACGCGACAGGTCGATGCCGACGGCGCGCGCCGCTGCCTGCCAACGCTGGTCCAGCGGCGTGCGGAACAGGATCTCGTGACTGGCCGGCGCGGTCAGCCAGCTGTTCTCGGCCAGCTCTTCCTCCAGCTGCCCGGCGCCCCACCCGGCGTAGCCAAGCGTGACCAGGGTGTCGCTGGGCCCGTCGCCACGGGCCAGCGCGGCGAGGATGTCGCGCGAGGTGGTGACTGACAGCTGCTCGCCGATGTGCAGGGTCGAATGCCACCGACTGCCATCGCCATGCAGCACGAAGCCGCGCTCGGGTTGCACCGGCCCGCCGGACAGCACGCGACGCGACTTCATTTCGCTGCTGTCGCAGACGATGTCGAGCTGGCCGAACAGGTCGCCGACGGTGTAGTCGCCCTGGCGGTTGATCACCAGACCCATGGCGCCATCGGCGTCGTGCTGGCAGATCAGGGTCACCGAGCGCACGAAATTGGGGTCGCCCAGCGCCGGCATGGCGATCAGCAGATGGTCGGTGAGATAGGGCTCGGCCATGGCGCTAGTGTAGCGCGGCCGCCGGGTGGCAATCGTGACCGGCGCCCGCATCGTCTACCGGCCCGAAAATGCGACAGGCCCGGTTTCCCCGGCCTGCCTGACGCCACGATGCGCGGATCTCAGCGCACTTCCGACAATTCCACGCCATCCAGAC
>DASUOA010000313.1:0-5217 GCA_036276895.1 Arenimonas sp.
CTGCATGCGCTGCGCCGCGCCGACAACATCCACTGGCAATCTCTCGAGGTAACGAAAAAAGCCCGCGCCGCCGCCAAGCACCAGAAGCCGACGGTCCTCTGGTTCACCGGACTTTCGGGCTCGGGCAAGTCGACCATCGCCAATCTGGTCGAGCGTCGGCTGCTTGCCAGCGGCCACCACACCTATCTGCTCGACGGCGACAACGTCCGTCATGGTTTGAACAAGGATCTCGGCTTCACCGACGAGGACCGCGTCGAGAACATCCGTCGTGTGGCCGAGGTCGCCAAGCTGATGGTCGATGCCGGGCTGATCGTGCTGGTCAGCTTCATCTCGCCGTTCCGCAGTGAGCGACGGATGGCGCGCGAGCTGTTCGCGCCGGGCGAGTTTGTCGAGGTGTTCGTCGATACGCCGCTGGCGGTGGCCGAGCAACGCGATATCAAGGGGCTCTATGCCAAGGCGCGTGCCGGGCAGATCAAGAACTTCACCGGCATCGATTCGCCCTATGAGGCGCCTGAAACAGCAGAGCTGACGGTCGATACCACCGCCCTCAGTGCCGAGGCGGCGGCGGAGCAGGTGGTGGCGTTGGCGCTGGCGTAAGGCCGGCGCCCGTCATCGATTGCCGACTCAGAGATCCTGCTTGTAGCGCAGGTAGGGCACGCGGCCTTCGTCGGCCTTGCCGTCCTTGGACTCGTCGGTGGCGAACGGATTCTTGCCGCGGGAGACGAGGTTTTCGGCGCCGACGCTCAGCTGTGCACGCCACGGCGTACGCCAGGTGACGCCGATGCCGAGGGTGTCGTAGCTGCCGGCATGGCCGGGCGCATCGAGGCTGCGTCCAACCAATTCGCCGCCGAAATTGCCGCGGCCGGCGCCGAGGCTCAGCGAGAGATTGTTCCACTGCGGTGGCAGCGCGCCGGGGAGCTCGGTCGCGGACACCACGCGGGCATGCGCCCAAGTGCCGCCGATGCTGAGCCAGCCTTCGTGGCCGATGCGGAACTCACCGGTCAGGCCGAGTTCGGCTTGGTCGATGTCGATCGCGGCGATCGAGTCCTGCAGGTTGCTGGCCGCGCCGAGGACACTGCCGGGCAGGCTCAGCGAAGGATTCAGGGTGTAGCGGTCGAGACCGATGCTGCCGGTGATGTTGCTGCTTTCGCTGCGCAGGCGCAGGTCGGCGCGGGCACTGGGCTGGCGCAGGCTCAGGCGGCTTCCAGGCGTGGCGGCGTTGCCGGCTAGCAGGCAGTGCTCGGCCAGTGAGCCGAGCGTGGCGGTGACGCCGCGGCCCTGGCAGAGCAGGCCGAGCGGCAGCTGTGGGCTGAGCGCAAGCTGGGCGCTGACCCGGCGCGTCGGCGCCAGCGGGATCTGGATGCCGGCGCCGATACCGCTGCGTGGCTGGCCGAGCAGGCGGTCCAGCGGTGACGCGCTGTCCTGCGGGAATTCGAGCAGCAAGAAGGCCTGGATCTGGTCGCTTTCGACATCCCGGATCGGTAGCACGGTGGCCTGACCGGTCGCTTGTGGCGCCAGTACCAGCGGCGCCGGAGCGGCCGTCTGCGCATGCGCCGCCGTCGCCGCGAGGGCGAGTATCAGGCTGGCGAGGGGGCGCAGGGTCATGGCGGTGCGGCTCGGTATCCGGTGGTGGCGTCGCGGGACTTGGAGTCGAGGGGGCCCGGGAAGTTCCCGAATCCCAGCATACGCTTTTACGGCATTTTAACCAGCAGCTTGAGGCTTGGCGAGTCTATTGCAGGCTTTCCGAGCCCGGGGCGGAGGCGCGGGCCCGCAGTAACTCCTCGATCTGGTCGGCATCGAAGCGATAGCCCTGCCCGCAAAAATCGCAACGCACCTCGGCGATGCCATCGGCCAAGGCCGCCCGGGCCTCCTCCGCGCCGAGACTGGCCAGCATCGCTGACACCCGCTCGCGCGAGCAGGAGCAGGCAAAGCGCAGCGGCTGTTGCCCGAGCAGACGCACCTCCTCCTCATGGAACAATCGGCGCAGCAGAGTTTCGACTGGAGTGGTGGCCAGTTCGTCCTCGCCCAGAGTTTCGAACAGGGCGCTGCAGCGGTCCCAGCCGTCGGCATCGCCCTCGCTGCCGGGCAGCAGCTGCAGCATCAGGCCGGCGGCACGGTCGCCCTGTGCCGTCAGCAGCAGCCGGGTGGGGAGTTGTTCGGACTGCTCGAAGTAGCCCTCGAAGGCACCGGCGAGATGATCGGCGTCGAGCCCGACCAATCCCTGGTAGCGCGTGGCTTCGCGGGCGCCGGGTGGCGTCGATTCAATGGTGATCGCCAGCAGCGCGCCCTCGCCGAAAGCGCGTGGGGTCAGCGGCGACGGCAGCGGCTCCTGGTAGTGCACGATGCCGCGGAGGGTGCCGGCGGCGGTGCACTCGGCGAACAGGGTGCGCAGGGATTCGCGGCCGCTGAGCTGGATCGACAGCCGGCCGTTGATCTTGGCGTGGCCGGTGAACAGGGCGGCAGCAGCGCAGGCTTCGCCCAGGCGCGCGGCCACCGGTAGTGGATACTCGGCCCGGGCGCGGATCTGCTGCCAGCTTTCGTCGAGGTGGACCAGCACGCCGCGCACGCCGGCGCGTTCAAGCAGGAAACGGGTCAGGCAGTCGCGGTCGTCGAGTGGATTCATGCGGGGTCCGGCGGCGCGCGGGTGGCGCCGGCTATGCTCTTGGGGATTCCGGTCAATGGTAGTGCCGATGCGATCTTTCAAGGCAGGTGCGCGGTGTTGAGGGCTAAGGCGAAGCGGCGGCGCTGGTGGCGCCGGTTGCTGCTGGGCTTGCCCTTGCTGTTCCTGCTCGCCACCGCTGGGCCGGTGTTGCTGCTGCGCTGGGTCGATCCGCCAACCAGTGCCTTCATGATGGCGCGACAGCAACACGCTTGGCGCGAGGGGGACGACAATTTCCAGCTGCACTACCGGTGGTGTGACTGGGCGCAGCTGTCGTCGCAATTGCCGATTGCGTTGGTCGCTGCAGAGGACCAGAAATTCCCGCTGCATCGCGGCTTCGACATGGACGCGATCGACAAGGCGCTGTCGCACAACGATCGCGGAGGTCGGGTGCGCGGTGCCAGCACCATCAGCCAGCAGGTGGCGAAGAACCTGTTCCTGTGGAGTGGCCGCAGTTGGCTGCGCAAGGGGCTGGAAGCGTGGTTCACGGTGTTGATCGAAACGCTGTGGAGCAAGCAGCGCATCCTCGAGGTCTACGCCAACATCGCCGAGTTCGGTGATGGTGTGTACGGCGCGGAAGCGGCGGCGCAGCAGTTCTTCCGCAAGCCCGCGGCGCGACTCACTGCGCGCGAGAGCGCCTTGCTGGCGGCGGTGCTGCCGAGTCCGCGGCGCTACAGTGCGGCGCGACCGGGGCCGTATGTGCAGCAGCGAGCGCGCTGGGTCGAGCGCCAGGTCCGGCAGTTGGGCGGTGCGGCGTGGCTGGAGCCGGCGCGCAACGACTGAGCGGAGCCGCAAAGCGGCGCAGCGAAAGCGCAGTCCGCCACATTCAGTACGGCAGCACCTGCGCGCTGACCGCGACGAAGTGGCAGATGGAGCCCAGCAGCACGAAGCCATGCCAGATCGCATGCGCATACGGCAGCCGCTGGCTCATGTAGAACAGCGTGCCGAGCGTGTAGGCGAGCCCGCCGGCGAGCAGCCACAGCAGGGTGGAGGTATCGAGCGCCGCCATGAACGACTTGCCGGCGAGCACCGCAAGCCAGCCCATGCCGAGATAGATCAGCGTTGACACGCCCTTGAAGCGGCCGGTGAAGAACAGCTTGAAGCCGACGCCGGCGGCGGCCAGCACCCAGATCAGGGCCAGCAACTTCGGCCCGCCGTGTTCGCGCAGGCCGATCAGCAGGAAGGGCGTGTAGGTGCCGGCGATCAGCACGTAGATGGCGCAGTGATCGAACACCTTGAGCCGGTGCTTGGTGACCGGATGTGCCACAGCGTGGTACAGCGTCGAGGCGGTGTACAGCAGCACCAGTGCGATGGCGAAGACGATGGCGCCGGCCAGTTGCGCAGTACTGCCATCGAGTGCCGCCAGCGTGATCAGCACCGCGCCGCCGATCAGCCCGAGCACGGCGCCGAGGCCGTGGCTGAGCGCGTTGGCGAACTCCTCGCGCAGGTGCCGGGCTTCGCTGGACAGCGTCATGCGCGCACTCTGCGCCGCATTCGCGGAGTAAATACTCGGTGTGGCGATCGGCTCACTCGACCGCCAGCGCCTGCGCGTGCTCGCGGGTGGCAGCGAACACCAGATCCGGCCAGCGCTCTTCGGTGAGCTGCAGGTTGACCCGGGTCGGCGCCAGATAGACCAGCTGGCCGGCGGCGTCGAGCGCGAGGTTCATCGCCGCCTTCTCGCGGAACTCTTCCAGCTTTTTCGCCGTGCAGTTCGGCCCCGGCTTGACCCAGCGCGCGGTGGCGACACTGACGTTCTCGAAGCTGGCATCGACGCTGTACTCGTCCTTGAGTCGATACGCGACGACGTCAAACTGCAGCATGCCGACGGCGCCTAGGATCAGGTCGTTGGACATGATTGGCTTGAAGAACTGCGTGGCGCCTTCTTCCGAGAGCTGCGCCAGACCTTTCTGCAGCTGCTTGAGCTTCAGCGGGTCGCGCAGGCGGGCGCGGCGGAACAGTTCGGGCGCGAAGTTGGGGATGCCGGTGAAGCCGAACTTTTCGCCGGCGCTGAAGGTGTCGCCGATCGATATGGTGCCGTGGTTGTGCAGGCCGATCACGTCGCCGGGATAAGCGGTGTCGACGATCTCGCGGTCCGAGGCCATGAAGGTCAGTGCGTTGGCGAGCTTCAGGTCCTTGCCGCTGCGCACGTGGAAGGCCTTCATGCCAGCCTCATAGCGGCCGGAACAGACGCGCAGGAAGGCGACGCGGTCGCGGTGCGCCGGGTCCATATTGGCCTGGATCTTGAACACGAAGCCGCTAAAGCTTTCCTCTTCCGGCTTGACCTCGCGGGTGTTGGTGGCGCGCGACTTCGGGGCCGGCGCGTGCTCGACGAAGAAGTCGAGCAGCAGCTGCACGCCGAAGTTGTTCACCGCCGAACCGAAGAACACTGGCGTCTGCTTGCCGGCGAGATAGGCGTCCTTGTCGAACGGATGCGAGGCGCCTTGCACCAGTTCGAGTTCGTCGCGCAGATCAGCCAGCACCTGCGCGCCGATGCGAGCTTCCAGCGCCGGGTCATCGATAGACGCGAAGATGGTGGAGTCCTGGCGGGTGAAGTTGCG
>DASUOA010000314.1:0-5755 GCA_036276895.1 Arenimonas sp.
CGCCAAGGGCCCGGGCGTGGTCACCGCTGGCGATATCAAGACCGACCACAACGTCGAGATCCTGAACGCCGACCACGTGATCTGCACCCTGACCAAGGACACCGCGCTGAACATGCGCCTGAAGATCGAGCGCGGTTTCGGCTACCAGCCGGCCGCCGCGCGCCGTCGTCCGGACGAGGAGACCCGCACCATCGGTCGCCTCGTGCTCGACGCGACCTTCTCTCCGGTTCGCCGCGTCGCCTACGCCGTCGAAGCGGCGCGTGTCGAGCAGCGCACCGACCTCGACAAGCTGGTTCTCGACATCGAGACCAATGGCACGATCGACGCCGAGGACGCGATCCGCACCGCGGCGGACATCCTGACTGACCAGCTCTCCGTGTTTGGCGACTTCACCCAGCGTGATCGCGGCGCCGCGAAGCCGTCGGCCGCGGGCGTGGATCCGGTGCTGCTGCGCCCGATCGACGACCTCGAGCTGACCGTGCGTTCGGCGAACTGCCTCAAGGCCGAGAACATCTACTACATCGGCGATCTGATCCAGCGTACTGAGGTCGAGCTGCTCAAGACCCCGAACCTGGGCAAGAAGTCGCTCACCGAGATCAAGGAAGTGCTTGCCCAGCGCGGCCTGTCGCTCGGCATGAAGCTGGAGAACTGGCCGCCGGCCGGCCTGCAGCAGGGCATGCTGGGTTGATCCCGGTTTACTTTTAAGGAAACACGACCATGCGCCACCAGAAAGCCGGCCGTAAGTTCAGCCGTACCAGTGCCCACCGCGAAGCCATGTTCAGCAACATGGCCGCTTCGCTGATCAAGCACGAAATGATCCGAACCACCCTGCCCAAGGCCAAGGAACTGCGCCGCGTCGCCGAGCCGCTGATCACCATCGGCAAGACCGATGGCGTTGCCGGCCGTCGTCTGGCCATGTCGCGTCTGCGTGACAAGGAAGCGGTGGGCAAGCTGTTCGTTGAGCTTGGCCCGCGTTATCAGTCGCGGCCAGGTGGTTACCTGCGCATCATCAAGTGCGGTTTCCGCGCGGGCGACAATGCGCCGATGGCCTACGTGGAGCTGGTGGATCGTCCGGCGGCGGACGCCGCGGCCGAGTAAGCCTCGTTCATCTAGTGTCGAATCAAGACCCCGGCCTCTGCCGGGGTTTTGTTTACGGGAGATCGAAACTTCCCGTGCCCATCACGGTCACAGGCGCGACACACAGGGATATCTCTCGCAAATGAATGTCAATCCATTTTCCTGGTCCTTCCGCAGCCAGTATCTGCTGGGTGCGACCCTGTGCTTTGGCCTGATCGGCTACGCCTTGTACGTCCAGTTCGGCATGTTGATGATGCCTTGCCCGTTGTGCATCCTGCAGCGCATTGCGTTCGCGGCGATGGGCGTGTTTTTCCTTGCGGGCGCCATCCACAGACCGCGCTCGCGCGTCGGGCGGGGAGTCTATGGGGTGCTGGTCCTGCTTGGAGCCGCCTCGGGTGCGGGCGTTGCTACACGCCATGTCTGGTTGCAGAGTCTGCCGCCGGACCAGGTGCCGTTGTGCACCAGTCTTGGACTTGAATACCTGATCGAAGCGCAGGGCGTCTTCGCGGCCTTGGCAACTGCGCTGACCGGCTCCGGTGAGTGTGCCAAGGTTGACTGGACTTTCCTGGGCTTGTCGATGCCGGTGTGGACGTTGGCGTGGTTCGTGGGCCTGGCGATGGCGGCGCTGTGGGCTGCTTTCAAGCATCGCGATTGAGGTCGATGGGCATTCACGGTTGGGGTGATCGGATCGTGCGATGCTTGTGTTCCTTCCTTGTTGGAATCCTCCGTACATGAGTCCGCTGTCCGCCGTTGCTGAACCGTCGCCCGAAGCTGCCTGGACGCCGACGAGTTGGCGGAGCCGGGTCGCGACGCAGCAGCCGCAGTATCCCGATGCTCAAGCGCTGGCTGATGTTCAAGAAGAGCTGCAACGCTTGCCGCCACTGGTCACGTCATGGGAAATCCTGTCCTTGCGCCGGCAGCTGGCGGAGGCACAGGAAGGAAGGCGTTTCCTGTTGCAGGGCGGTGATTGCGCCGAGAGTTTCGAAGATTGCCAGTCGGGGCTGATCTCCAACCGTCTGAAGGTGTTGCTGCAGATGAGCCTGGTGCTGGTGCACGGGCTGCGCCTTCCGGTGGTGCGCGTCGGCCGCTTCGCCGGCCAGTACGCAAAACCGCGCTCGGCCGATAGCGAGACGCGCGATGGCGTGACGCTTCCGAGCTATCGCGGCGACTTCATCAATCGACCGGAGTTCACCGTCGCGGCGCGCACGCCGGATCCGCGGCGGATGGTGAAAGGGCATGCGCGTTCGGCGATGACCATGAATTTCGTGCGTGCCCTGATCGATGGTGGCTTCGCCGACCTGCACCACCCGGAGTATTGGGATCTCGGATGGGTCGGACATTCGCCGCTGTCAGACGAGTACCGGCGAATGGTCAGCTCGGTCGGTGATGCCGTGCGTTTCATGGAAACCCTGTCTGGTGAATCGGTACACAACCTTGATCGCGCCGAGTTCTATACCTCGCACGAGGCCCTGTTGTTGCCGTATGAGGAGGCGATGACACGGCAGGTGCCGAGACAGGACGGCTGGTTCAACCTGTCGACGCATTTTCCGTGGATCGGCATGCGTACCGCAGCGCTGGACGGGGCGCACGTCGAGTACTTCCGCGGATTGCGCAATCCGATCGCGGTGAAGATCGGGCCGTCGGTGACGCCGGAGCAGTTGCTGCAGCTGGCCCTGGTACTGAACCCGGACAACGAGCCCGGGCGGCTCGCTTTCATCCAGCGCCTCGGTGCCGATGCGGTGGCCGACAAGCTGCCGGCGCTGATCCGGATGATGCGGCGCGAAGGGCGGCGAGTGTTGTGGATCTGCGACCCGATGCATGGCAATACCGAAAGCACCAGCAACGGCTACAAGACGCGGCGCTTCACGCGCATCCAGCAGGAGCTGGAGCAAAGCTTCGACATCCATGCCGCCGAGAGCAGCCATCTCGGTGGCGTGCACCTCGAGCTCACCGGCGAGAATGTCACCGAATGCCTTGGTGGCGCGCGTGAATTGACCGAGACCGATCTCGAGCGTGCTTATCGCTCGACTGTCGATCCGCGCCTCAACTACGAGCAGTCGCTGGAGATCGCGATGCTGATTGTGCGCAAGCGTGGTGCGTTGGCTCGGAGCTGATCCGGCGAGAATGTTCGGCGCAAAGAAAAACCCGCCGTGATGGCGGGTTTTTCATGTTGGCTGTGACTGCGATTAGTCGGCCGATCGCGACGCCTTCTTGCGCTCGCTCTCGGTCAGCAGCTTCTTGCGCAGGCGGATTTCCTTCGGCGTGACCTCGACCAGCTCGTCGTCCTCGATGAAGTCCAGCGCCTGCTCCAGCGAGTACTTCAGGGCTGGCGTCAGCTTGATCGCATCATCCTTGCCGGAGGCGCGCATGTTGGTCAGCGGCTTGGTGCGGATCGCGTTGACGGTCAGGTCGTTGTCCTTGGCGTGGATGCCGACCAGCTGGCCTTCGTAGACGTTGTCGCCCTCGGCCGCGAACAGGCGGCCGCGCTCTTCCAGCGGGCCGAGCGCGTAGGCCGGGGTCGCGCCGGGAGCGTTGGCGATCATCACGCCGTTGAGGCGCTTGGCGATCGGGCCGGTTTCCTTCGGGCCGTAGTGGTCGAAGATATGGAACAGCAGGCCTGAGCCCTGGGTCAGCGTGCGGAATTCGTTCTGGAATCCGATCAGGCCACGCGCCGGGATCATGTAGTCGAGGCGCACACGACCCTTGCCGTCGGGCTCCATGTTCCTGAGTTGGGCCTTGCGGGTGCCGAGCTTTTCCATCACGCCGCCCTGGTGCTGCTCCTCGATGTCGATCACCAGCTGCTCGATCGGCTCCATCAGCTGGCCGTCAATCTCCTTGATGATGACTTCCGGGCGCGACACGGCGAGCTCGTAGCCTTCGCGGCGCATGTTTTCGATCAGCACCGACAGGTGTAGCTCGCCGCGGCCGGAGACCAGGAACTTGTCCGGGTCCGAGCCTTCCTCGACCTTCAGCGCGACGTTGTGCAGGGTCTCGCGCTCCAGACGCTCACGCAGCTGGCGGCTGGTCAGGAACTTGCCGCCACTGAGCTCCTTGTGCCCGGCGAACGGCGAGTTGTTGACTTGGAAGGTCATCGAGATGGTGGGCTCGTCGACGGTCAGCGCCGGCAGCGCTTCCGGCGCGTCGAGCGCGCAGACGGTATCGGAGATCGAGAGATCGGCGACGCCGGAGATGGCGACGATGTCACCGGCCTCGGCCTCTTCGGTCTCGATGCGCTCCAGGCCCAGGAAGCCGAGCACCTGCAGTACCTTGCCCTGGCGCTTCTTGCCTTCGCGGTCAACCACGCTCACCGGCATGTTGCGGCGGATCTTGCCGCGCTGGATGCGGCCGATGCCGATCAGACCCACGAAGTTGCTGTAGTCGAGTTGGCTGATGCGCATCTGGAACGGGCCGTCCGGGTCGACCTGCGGCGGCGAGACGTGCTGCATGATCGCCTCGTACAGCGGGGTCATGTCGCCGTCGCGGGCGGTGTCATCGAGGCTGGCGTAGCCGTGCAGGGCCGAGGCGTAAACGATCGGGAAGTCGAGCTGCTCGTTGGTGGCACCGAGCTTGTCGAACAGGTCGAACACCTGGTCGATCACCCAATCCGGACGCGCGCCCGGGCGGTCGATCTTGTTGACCACGACGATGGGCTTGAAGCCCATCGCGAACGCCTTCTGGGTGACGAACCGGGTCTGCGGCATCGGGCCGTCCATCGCGTCGACCAGGATCAGCACCGAGTCGACCATCGACAGCACGCGCTCGACCTCGCCGCCGAAGTCGGCGTGGCCCGGGGTGTCGACGATGTTGATGCGGTTGCCTTGCCAGGTGATGGCGGTGTTCTTGGCCAGGATGGTGATGCCGCGTTCCTTTTCCTGGTCGTTGCTGTCCATCGCGCGCTCGGCGAGCACGGTGCGCTCGGACAGGGTGCCCGACTGCTTGAGCAGGCAGTCGACGAGCGTGGTCTTGCCGTGGTCGACATGGGCGACGATGGCGATGTTGCGGAGATTCTGGATGGACATGCGCGTCGGTTGGCGCACCCTTGCCGGGGCGCCACAGGGGAAGTGTAGGAAGCCGCGCAGTATAGCGGGTTCCGGTTACCGATGCCGGCGGCTGTGGGATACTGTTCAGCCCACGCCGACCTTGATGGAGCCCCGACATGTCCGAGCTGACCGCCGTCTTCACCACCGCCAAGGGCGTGATCCGCCTGCGCCTGCATGCCGACAAGGCGCCGCTGACGGTGGCCAACTTCGTGAACCTGGCCAAGCGCGGCTTCTACGACGGTCTTAGCTTCCACCGCGTGATCAGCGACTTCATGATCCAGGGCGGCTGTCCCGAGGGTAGCGGCCGCGGTGGTCCCGGTTACCGCTTCGAGGACGAATGCCGTGCGGACCTCCGTCATGACAAGCCGGGTGTGCTGTCGATGGCCAATGCCGGCCCGGGCACCAACGGCAGCCAGTTCTTCATCACCCATGTCGCCACGCCGTGGCTCGATGGCAAGCACACCGTGTTCGGCGAAGTGCTGGGTGCCGAGGATCAGACCGTCGTTAATGCCATCCGTGGCGGTGACGCGATCGAGTCGGTGCGCATCGAGGGTGATGCTGGCGCGGTATTGGCGGCCAAGGCCGATCGCGTGGCGGAGTGGGATCGCGTTCTCGCGCCCTGATGCTGCCCGACGTGG
>DASUOA010000315.1:0-5611 GCA_036276895.1 Arenimonas sp.
GGTCACTGCTGTGCAGCCGCAATGGACGGCGCCGCCGGAGCCGACCGCAGAGCAGTTGCAAAAGCGCGAAGAGCGCAAGATCGAGCGAGAGAAAGAGCGTGCTGAAGAGCTGAAGATTTCCACCAGTGGTGGTTACTGGGAGAGTGTGCAGTATCGCGCCTCGTTGTTCGCCGAAAAGGTGCCGGAAACTGGAGCCTTCAAGCTGTTCACGTTGTCGATGTTCATGATCGGCTTCTGGTTCGTACGCTCGGGGGCGATCACAAGCCCCGGTCAGAATGCGGCGCTGTTCTCTCGGCTTGCCAAAACGATGCTTCCGCTTGGTCTGGCGATGACGCTGACCAGTGTCATGCTGCGCTCGCATTTCGAGTTCAAGGCTGGGGTCCGCCCGGATACGGCTACGATGTACGCGGCGATCCTTTTCCAGTGGGGAGCACTGCCGTTGTGCATTGGCTACGTCGCTGCCATGGTCTGCGCCTTGCGGTCCCAAGTGGGAGTCAGGCTGCTGTCGCCGTTCCGCCATGCTGGACGGATGGCATTGAGCAACTACATCGCTGCCTCGATCGTGGGAACCTGGTTTTTCTATGGCTACGGTCTGGGCTTCTGGGGCGAGGTTCCGCGCGCCGGGCAGGTGTTGTTCGTGGCGGTGGTGTTTGCCGCGCAGATGTGGCTGAGCTACTTCTGGCTGCGGCACTTCCGCTACGGGCCGCTGGAGTGGGCATGGCGTGCTTTCACTTATTGGACGTTGCCCCCGATGCGGCGCCAACTTTCGACGCGGGAGCCGGAAGCGGCGCTGGCCCCCCCGGTGCCCGCCGGCTAACCACCGCTCAGAATTCGCGTCGCCAGCCGATGTCGAAGCGGTCTTCTTCGAGGAAGCTGTGGCCGATCATCCGCTGCCAGCCGGCATAGGCCTGCCAGCCGCCGACGAACACCGCGCTGACACCGAGACCCAATTCACCGAAGTTGCGATCCGGCTCGCCGCTGGAGAAGGCGAGGCGGAACACCCGGTCGCCACCGCGGAAGGCGGCATCGATGCGTCGTGGGTCATCCTTGAACTCGTGGATCCAGCGCAACCGCAACCACGGCTGCCAGACGCCGCTGGCGGTGGAGAAAGTGCGTGCCGCCTCGACGCCGAGGCCACCGCGCAGGCTGGTGATTCGTTGCCCGCGGATCAGGAAGTCGAGGCCACGGTCGTTGTCCTCGATGATGTCGTCGCTCTCGGTGCGCTGCCATGAGACATCGGCGCCATAACGCCAGGTCCAGGCGCCGACGGCGCGCTCCCAGCCGGCGCTGGCATCGGCGCCGAGCAGATCGGCCTCGTTGTCACTGTGGCTGCTGCTCTGGATGCGGATGCTGCGTTCCTGGGGCGTGTTGGCATCAAGCACCAGGGTGTAGTCGATTTCGCGGGTCAGGCGGGCGTCGGTTCGCCCGGCGGACACCGACGCGGTAGCTCCGAAGCCGCCATCGCCGGCAAAGGCCAGCGAAGCGCTGAGCAGGTCGGTGTCGGCGTCCATGCTGCCGCTGCGCAGGAAATCGGTGTCGCGCGACTCGCGCTGGATCGCCAGCAGGCCGGCCCAGCGGTCGCTGAAACGGTAGTCGACGCCCAGCAGGTAGACCTCGCCCTGCTCCTCCACGCCGCGTTCGAAGGTGCCGTCGCTCTGCTCGGCGTCGATGTGCGCGACGCTGCCGAACAGCGCCCAGCGCGAGCCCGAAGCCAGCACGTCGGGGCTGCTGTCGCCAGCGGCCGAGTACCAGTTCAGGCTCTGCTCGCCTTCAACCGCATCGGCGATCTTGCCGGCCGCCTTGCCGCGGGCGCGCGCCATCGCCATCAGGCGTCGACCCTGCGAAGCAAACATCTCGAGGTTGTTGCCCAGCGCCGCCGCCGAGCGGCGACCGCCGGATCCCGGACCGGCGTTGAGAATTTCCTGGCAGCGGGCATGGAACGCCGTATCCGGCTCGGCCGAGGCGCAGGCAGTGACCCAGGCGGCGTCCAAGGCCTCGCTGGCCGATTGCGCGCGGACACCGGGGCTCAAGCACAGGGCGGCGATGGCCGCTACGAGAGGCAGACGGGGCATGCGGGGCTCCTTGACGGGACGGGTTTGCTACGCTCGAACGCAATTCGGAGATCCTACTCGGCATGACGGCGGACGACGACACCTTGCTCGAACCGGAACAGCTGCGCATCGGGCTGTATGTCTCGATCGATTTGCCATGGTTCAAGCATCCGTTCGCCTTCAGCCGCTTCAAGATCCGCAACCAAGAGCAGCTCGATACTCTGCGCGAGCTGGGCGTGCCAGTGCGGTACGTGCCGTCGCGCAGCGATTGCCGACCCTTGCCACGGGAAGATGATATCGAGCCCGAGACCCTGGACCTGCCGGGGCCATCGTCCGAGGAGATCGCAGCGGCCGCCGCGGTGCAGGCGCGGGTCGATCAGGTCAAGGCTCTGTCTGAGCGGGTGCACAAGGTCGAGCAGCGGATGCAGAAGGCGGCGGGGGCCGTGCGCCAGATCAACAAGGTGATCCGCGCCAGCCCGCGCGAAGCCTTCGAGCTGACCGACGACCTCGTATACGAACTGGTCAACACCCTGGCCGATGATGGCCACACCCATGTGCACGCCATCCATCGCACGCTGGGTGAAGACATCTACTTCCATTCGCTCAACGTGGCCGTGTTGTCGATGTTGCTCGGACAGGCGCTGGGCTTGGACAAGCGCGACCTGCGTCATATCGGCTTCGGTGCCCTGTTGCACGACGTCGGCCTTTGCGAGGTGCCGGACCAGGTGCTGGGCAAGCAAAGCGCGCTCAACAAGATCGAGCAGGTGGTGTACGAGTCGCACTGCAAGGCCGGCGTGAAGATCGCGCGCCGCCTCGGTCTGCGGCCTCAGGCCCTGGACATCATTGCCCACCACCACGAGCGGGTGGATGGCAGCGGCTATCCGGATGGGCTCTCCGCCGGCGAGATGAGCCTGCCGGTACAGATCGTCGCGCTGGTCAACGCCTACGACAATCTCTGCAATCCGCGCCATGGCAAGACGCCGATGACGCCCTACGAGGCGCTGTCCTTCCTGTTCGCCAAGCAGCGCGAGCAATTCGGCGAGCAGCTGGTGCAGCAGTTGGTGCGCTGCCTCGGGGTATACCCTCCGGGCACCCTGGTGCAGCTCACCGACGAACGCATCGGACTGGTGGTGTCCGTCAATGGCGAACGCCCCCTGCAGCCCGTGGTGCTGGTTTACGACCCCGATGTCCCGCGCGAGCAAGCGCACCTGCTTGACCTGGATGTCGAGCCCGAGCTGCGTGTCACCAAAGGGCTGCGGCCGCAGAATGTCCCGCGGGCGGCTCTGGAATACCTCGATCCACGCTCGCACGTGACCTTCTTCTTCGAGCGTATCGACGCCAGCGTGCCGGCCGGCCCGGCCTGAGCCGGCCGGCCGTGGCGGCGAGCAGCTACAATGCGCGCTTCCCCTAGCAGCCGATCGAGGACCGACCGTGGATTTCCGATTCACCGAAGAGCAGCTGATGATCCAGGACGTTGCCCGCCGCATCGCCCAGGAGAAGATCGCCCCGTCCGCCGAGCACCACGATGCTACCGGCGAGTTTCCGCTCGAGAACATCCGCACCTTGGGCGAGAACGGCCTGATGGGCATTGAGGTGCCGGCCGAGTACGGCGGCGCCGGCATGGACCCGGTCAGCTACGTGCTGGCGATGATCGAGATCGCCGCCGCTGACTGCGCGCATTCGACCATCGTGTCGGTCAACAATTCGCTGTTCTGCAACGGCATCCTCAAGTTCGGCAGCGAGGCGCAGAAGCAGAAGTACGTGCGCGCCATCGCCGAAGGCCGCGAGATCGGCGCCTTCGCGCTGACCGAGCCGCAGTCGGGCTCCGATGCCACGGCGATGCGCTGCAAAGCGACCCGTCGCGACGACGGCAGCTACGTCATCAACGGCAAGAAGAGTTGGATCACCTCCGGCCCGGTCGCCAAGTACATCGTGCTGTTCGCCATGAGCGACGCCAGCAAGGGTGCCAAGGGCATTACCGCCTTCCTGATCGATGCCGACAAGCCCGGCTACCACCGCGGCAAGACCGAGCCCAAGCTCGGCATCCGCGCCTCGGCCACCTGCGAGATCGAGTTCCAGGACTATGTCGTCGCGCCCGAGGACGTGCTCGGCAAGGAAGGCGAGGGCTTCAAGATCGCCATGGGCGTGCTCGATGCAGGCCGCATCGGCATTGCTTCGCAGGCAGTGGGACTGGCGCGCGCCGCGTACGAGGCGAGCGTCGCCTACGTCAAGGAGCGCAAGAGCTTCGGCCAGCCGATCGGCAGCTTCCAGATGATCCAGCAGAAGATCGCCGACATGAAGTGCAAGCTCGACGCGGCGACCATCCTCACCCTGCGCGCGGCCTGGACCAAGGGCGAAACCGAGAAGCACGGCGGCCGCTTCAGCACCGAGGCCGCGGTGGCCAAGCTCACCGCCTCGGAAGCGGCGATGTGGATCACCCACCAGGCGCTGCAGATCCACGGCGGCATGGGCTACTCGAAGGAAATGCCGCTGGAGCGTTACTTCCGCGATGCCAAGATCACCGAGATCTACGAGGGCACCAGCGAGATCCAGCGCATGGTGATTGCGCGCAACGAGACTGGCTTGCGTTGATGCGCATCCGTACTGCCGCGTACTGATCGCGGCGGTTTGACCTTGATCAAGCAAGGCCCTGCCGATCGGCGGGGCCTTTTCGTTTGCGCGCCACAAGCCACCTGAACAGGGGCTCGCAGGGCGCTATTGCGGCTGTTAAGGCACAAGCCGCAGGGCTACAATTCGCGTCTTTACTCCTCCCGCCGAGACCGCGTGTCCATGAACGCCCAAGCCCAGATCGCCCCTGCCTCTGTCGATGCCGTCGTCGAGGCGCTTTCGCGGGATGCCAACGCCGGGTCGCCGACCGTCAGGCAGGACTTCGTGCGGGCCTTCCTCGCGCGGATGTCGCAGGACGAGATCGAAAGCCGGAGTCCAGAAGCCTGGGCGGCGATCCTGGGCTCGATGTTGCGCTTCATGGCCGAGCGCCAGCCGGGTTCCGCCAAGGTGAGGGTGTTCAACCCGGGCGAGGCCGGCGATGGCATCGACAGCTCGCACACCCTGGTGCAGATCGTCAACGACGACATGCCTTTCCTGGTCGACTCGGTGCGCATGGCGCTGACCCAGTTCGATGTCAGTCTCTACGAGATCGCCCACCCGGTGTTCAAGGTCAGCCGCGACGCGCAGGGGCAGTTGGCCGCGATCGGCAGCGGCACGGCCGAGTCGCTGATGTACGTGGAGATCGACCGGCAGGCCGACGACGCGCTGATGCATCGCATCGAGGGCACCATCCTCAACGCGCTGGCCGATGTCCGCGCCTGCGTCCGCGACTGGGCGCAGATGCGTGAACGGATGGCTGCCATCGCCGAGGAGCTGTCGACGCGGACGATGCCGGCGCCGGCCGAAGTGCGCGCCGAAGCACAGGCCTTCCTGCGCTGGGCCGCCGACAACCATTTCACCTTCCTCGGCTACCGCGAATACGACGTCGTTCGCAAGGGCGGCAGCGAACTGCTGTGCGCCGACGAGTCCACCGGCCTGGGCCTGCTGCGCGG
>DASUOA010000316.1:0-2822 GCA_036276895.1 Arenimonas sp.
GCCATGAAGTCGGCGCCGGATCTGAACCCGAAGAACTTCACCGCGATGCTGCGCCTCGACCACAACCGTGCGCTGAGCCAGCTGCAGGTCAAGGCCGGTGTTGCCGTCGCTGATATCGAGAAGCTGGTGGTGTGGGGCAACCACTCGCCAACGATGTATCCCGACTACCGCTTCGCCACCGTTGCGGGCGCGTCGCTCAAGGACACGATCGGCGATGAGGCCTGGAACCGCGAGACCTTCATCCCGAAGGTCGGCAAGCGCGGCGCTGCCATCATCGAGGCGCGTGGCCTGTCGTCGGCCGCTTCGGCTGCCAACGCTGCCATCGACCACATTCGCGACTGGGTGCTCGGCACCAACGGCAAGTGGACCACGATGGGCATTCCCTCGGATGGCAGCTACGGCATCCCGAAGGACGTGATGTACGGCTTTCCGGTGACCTGTCAGAACGGCGAGTACACCATCGTGCAGGACCTGCCGATCGACGACTACTCGCGCGAGATGATGAACAAGACCCTGGCTGAGCTCGAAGAAGAGCGCGCCGGCGTCGCCCACCTGCTCTAAGGCAGGGTGAATCGGAGGCGGCCTGCGGGCCGCCTCCTCGTTTACGGCCCGCTGCGGCGGGCGGAAAGGAAGGAAAGCTGTATGAGCCTCGTCTCCAATGGCGCGCGTTTCCGCGCCGCCGTCCAAGAAGAATCCCCGCTGCAGGTCATGGGCACGATCACCGCCTACGCCGGTCGCATGGCCAAGCGCGTCGGCTACAAGGCGCTGTACCTGTCGGGTGGTGGCGTCGCCGCCAATTCGCTGGGCATGCCGGATCTCGGCATCAGCTCCATGGAGGACGTGCTGATCGACGCGCGCCGCATCGTCGAGGCCACCGACATGCCGCTGCTGGTCGACATCGACACCGGCTGGGGTGGTGCCTTCAACATCGCCCGCACCATCCGCAGTTTCGAGCGTGCCGGTGTGGCCGCCGTGCATATGGAAGACCAGGTCGGACAGAAGCGCTGCGGCCACCGCCCGGGCAAGGAAGTGGTGTCGAAGGAGGAGATGGTCGATCGCATCAAGTCCGCGGTCGACGGCCGTCGTGACCCGAACTTCGTGATCATGGCGCGCACCGATGCCGCCGCGGTCGAAGGCATCGATGCCGCCGTCGAACGCGCGGTGGCCTATGTCGAGGCCGGCGCCGACATGGTGTTCCCGGAAGCGATGACTTCGCTCGACGACTACCGCAAGGTCAAGGCCGCGGTGAGAGTGCCGGTGCTCGCCAACCTCACCGAGTTTGGTTCGACGCCGTTCTACACGACGGACGAGTTGCGCGAGGCCGGTGTCGATATCGCCCTGTACTGCTGCGGCGCCTACCGCGCGATGAACAAGGCGGCGCTGAACTTCTACGAGACTGTGCGTCGCGAAGGCACGCAGAAGAACATCATCGACACCCTGCAGACGCGCGCCGAGCTATACGACTACCTCGATTACCACAGCTACGAGAACAAGCTCGATCAGCTGTTCGCCAGCGGCAAGGGCAAGTAAGTTCCGGCGCCGGCCGTGCTGAACTGGCTCTGGCTCGGCTTCTTCCTCGTCGCTGCGGTGGCGGGCCTGGCGCGCTGGCTGCTGGGCGGCGAGGGCGAGGTGTTCGCGGCGATGGTCGCGGCGCTGTTCGACATGGCGCGGCTGTCGGTCGAGGTGATGGTGCTGCTGTTTGGCACGCTCACCCTCTGGTTGGGCCTGCTGCGTATCGGTGAGCGCGCCGGGCTGGTCGAGGCCTTGGCGCGGCTGTTGTCGCCGCTGTTCGCGCGCCTGATGCCGGAAGTGCCACGCGGGCATCCGGCGCTGGGGCTGGTGACGCTGAACTTCGCCGCCAATGGGCTCGGGCTCGACAACGCCGCGACGCCGATCGGGCTCAAGGCGATGCGGGAGTTGCAGACGCTCAACCGCACGCCGGAGGCGGCCAGCAATGCGCAGATCCTGTTCCTGGTGCTCAATGCCTCGTCGCTGACGCTGTTGCCGGTCAGCATCTTCATGTATCGCCTGCAGCAGGGCGCGAGCGACCCCACGCTGGTGTTCCTGCCGATCCTGCTCGCCACCAGTGCCTCGACGCTGGTGGGCCTGCTGACGGTGGCGGCGGTGCAGCGGTTGCGTCTGTTCGATCCGGTGGTGCTGGCCTGGCTCGGTGGTGCGGCGCTGCTGCTGGGCGCGTTGATCACGCTGCTTGCCGGCATGAGCGCAGCGGCGTTGGCGGCCACTTCGTCGCTGGCCGGCAACCTGCTGCTGCTGGCGGTGATCCTGGGCTTCCTACTGGCTGGCGCCTGGAAGCGGGTGCCGGTGTACGAGGCCTTCGTCGATGGCGCCAAGGGCGGCTTCGAGGTGGCACGCGACTTGTTGCCCTACCTGGTGGCGATGCTCTGCGCCATCGGCATGCTGCGCGCGTCGGGCGCGCTCGATTACGTACTCGATGGCATCCGCGCGCTGGTATTGATGGTGGATCTCGATGCGCGCTTCGTCGATGCGCTGCCGACGGCACTGGTGAAGCCGTTCTCCGGCAGTGCGGCGCGCGCGCTGCTGATCGAGACCATGCAGACGCATGGCGTCGACAGTTTTCCGGCGTTGCTGGCGGCGACGGTGCAGGGCAGTACCGAGACGACGTTCTATGTGCTCGCGGTGTATTTCGGTGCGGTCGGCATCCGTCGCGCCCGGCATGCGGTCGGCTGCGCGCTGGTGGCCGAGCTGGCCGGCGTGCTGGCGTCGATCGCGGTCTGCTACGCGTTCTTCGGTTGATCCGCGGCAGGCGCTGCCCGCCACGCCCGGCCTATAATTCGCGCTTT
>DASUOA010000317.1:0-2620 GCA_036276895.1 Arenimonas sp.
GCCAGGAACTCCTCGCCGCCCCAGCGGCACAGCGTGTCGGACGATCGCAGCACCTGGCGCAGCGTGCTGGCCACCGCACACAGCACGCGGTCGCCTTCGCCGTGGCCGTGCTGGTCGTTGATCGACTTGAAGTGGTCGATATCGATGAACAGCAGGGCCAGCGGATAGTGGTAGCGCGCGCAGCGCTTGAGCTCCTCGTCGGCCTGGGTCTCGAAGTGCAGGCGGTTCCACAGCCCGGTCAGGCGATCGGTGTTTGCGAGGATCTCCAGCCGGTCGCGACTCTCGCGCAGTTCGGATTCAGCTTTTTGCCGTCGGCTGGCCTCCGCCTGCAGGCGCCGGTTGAGGCTGGCGAAGCGCCAGGCCAACGCCGCCGCCACCAGCACCAGCACGGTCGAAGCCGCGGCGATGCGATAAAGCGGGCCGTAGTCGACCCGCTGCTGCGATTGGAACAGGAAGCCATCGAGTTCGACCGGGCCGGGCGACATGCCGAGCTGGACGTAGCTGTTGGCGATGGTCTCCCAGCGCGCCGGGTTCATGTGCCCGAGCTGGACCAGGTCGGGCATGATCAACTTGCCCAGCTCCTGCGCCTCGTAACGCAGATGCTCGAGGCTCTTGCTCGGTGCGTACTGGCGCTGGATCAGGGCGATGGTCTCGTCGACGTTTTCCAGCGCATATTGCCATCCGCGCAGGCTGGCGCGGACGAAGGCCTCGACCCGGCGTGGATCGCGACGCGCGATGTCCTCGCGGGTCACCAGCACGTCGCTGTAGAAATGCACGCCGTAATCGCGCGGTCGGATCATGCGATGTTCGACACCCTGCTGCGCCAGCCAGAACGGCTCGTTGGAGACGTAGGCGTCGTAGGCGTCAGTGCGGCCCTCGACCAGGTCCTTGAGGTTGTAGTTGGTGGGCTGGATGTCGAGTTTGTCGAGGTCGATGCCCTCGCTGCGCAGGGTCAGCAGCAGCTCGGCTGACTCCGGTGGCGGCATCAGCATCAGCTTGCGGTCGGCGAGATCCTGCGGCCCGAAGATGCCGGAGTCGGCGCGCACCAGCCAGACGATCGGCGAGTTCTGCATCACCGCCGCCAACGCCACCACGGGACGCCCGGCCATGCGCTCGACAACCACGCCGCTGTTGCCGATGGCGAACTCGGCCCGCCCCTCCAGCAGGGCATCGACCGGCTTGGGTACCCGCGGCCCACCTTCAAGGATCTCGACCTGCAGGCCTTCCTCGGCGTAGTAGCCCTTCTCCAGCGCCATGTAATAGCCGGCGAACTGGAACTGGTGCAGCCAGCGCAGCTGCAGCCGCATAGGTTGCGCGGATGCGGCGACCCACAGCGGCGCCAGCAGCCCGGCGATCAGGGTCAACGCGAGCAGCACGCGCCGCAGTCGGCAAGGAAGCGTTCGCATTGGGGCCGGGTCGCTCATGGGCGGAGGCGCTCGCAGGACCATGGTGCACAGGCCCTTAGCATAGGCGCTGCCGGCTGGGAGCGGCAGGGCCGGGGCCTCATTCGTCGTCAGCGTAGCGTGCCGGGGCCGGGTTGACCTGCCCACAGGCGGGACAGGTGCGCAGTTCCAGGTTCCGGTAGAAGCGCTCGAACACCGCATGGAACTGCGTCTCGATGTTCTCGAGCTGGAAGAACTCCTCGTACAGCTTGTGATTGCACTCGCTGCAGAACCACATCAGCCCATCCTGCTCGTGCGCGAGGCGCTTACGCTCGATCACCAGTCCGATCGAGTCTGGCATGCGCTGCGGCGAATGCGGAACCTTGGGCGGCAAGTAGAACACCTCGCCGGCCTTGATCGGGATGTCGCGTGGGGCGTCGTTCTCCTGGATTCGCAGCACCATCTCGCCTTCGAGCTGGTAGAAGAACTCCGGGCCGTCCTCGACATGGTAGTCAGTGCGCGCGTTGGGGCCACCAACGATCATCACGATGAAGTCGCCGTCGACCACGCACTTGTTTCCGACCGGCGGCTTGAGCAGGTGCCGGTGCGCGTCGATCCATTCCTGCAGATTGAAGGCGGCGGGCAGCATCAGCGGGACTCCGGCAGTACGGCGGTGCACTTGAGTTCGATCGCGATCGGTGTCGGCAGCGCAGTGATGCCCAGCGTGGTGCGACAGGGCGCCGTCGCGGGGTCGGGGAAGTACTCGGCCCAGATCGCGTTGTAGGTCTTGAAGTCGCGCGTCATGTCGGTGAGATAGACGGTGACGTCGACCAGGTCCTGCCAGCGTGCGCCGGATGCTTCGAGCACCGACCGCACGTTGGCGAACACCGAGTGGCACTGCGCCGCGATGTCGTAGGACAGCAGGCGGCCATCGTCATCCACGACGTTGCCGGGAATCGCGTTGCTACCGGGCGTGCGCGGGCCAATGCCGGACAGCAAGAGCAGCTGGCCGACGCGGCGCGCATGCGGATAGGCGCCAACCGGTGCCGGCGCGCTGCTGGTCTGGATGACGTCGTTCATTCGTGGCTGGTCTTCTGGCAAAGGCGGCCGACAGCGTCAGCATAGGCGGCATCGAGCTGCTCGGCGTGGTCGATATCCATGCCCAGCTCGCGCACGCGGCCGTCGAGCAGGCTGTACACCCAGCCATGCACGGACACCTGCTGGCCGCGGGACCAGGC
>DASUOA010000318.1:0-2136 GCA_036276895.1 Arenimonas sp.
GTCGCCCGCTACTACTTCAAGCTGATGGCCTACAAGGACGAGTACGAAGTGGCGCGGCTGTACACCTCGGGCGAGTTCGAGCGCCGCATCAAGCAAACCTTCGAGGACGGCGGCAGCCTGCGTTTCCACTTGGCGCCGCCATTGCTGGCCAAGCGCGATGCCGATGGCCATCTGGTGAAGCGCGAGTACGGGCCGTGGGTGCTGAGCGCTTTCCGCCTGCTGGCCAAGTTGCGCCGCCTGCGCGGTACCGCGCTGGACATCTTCGGCCGCACCGAAGAGCGGCGCATGGAGCGGCAGCTGATCGAGGACTACCGCAAGACCATCGAGGAGCTGCTGGCCGGACTCAAGTCCGAGCGTCTGCCCTTGGCGACCGAGATCGCCAGCCTGCCCGAACAGATCCGCGGTTTCGGGCACGTCAAGGAAAGCCATGTGGCCAAGGTGCGTGCGCGCTGGCAGGCGCTGCAGGCACGCTGGCGCGAGGGGCTTGCACACAAAGCCTGACCGCGGTCGCAGGCCGCGGCGCGGTCGATGTGTTAAATATCAACCATCGCCCGCGCCCCCGGAACCCGGATGCCCAACGCCCGGCCGCCCGCTCCGCCGCCGCCGCTTGCTTCGGCGCAGTTGGCGGCGCTGCTCGACCTCGCCGAGTGCGAGACGCCGGCGGCGTTGCTGCAGGCCCTGCACGGGATTCTCGCGCGCGATCCGGCAGTCGCCGCGGTCTCTGTCTGCCGCCTGGAAGAAGCCGAAGCCGATCTCGAGTCCTTGGCCGCGCTCGCCGAAGCGCAGGACCAAGACTGGCTGAACGGCGTTGCCTTGCGCGGCGAGGCGGCCCTCAGCCCCGATGGCCAGCAGCTCGGCTATCCGCTGCTGGGCGATGCCGGCCTGCTGCTGAGCCTGCAGCTGCGTGACGCCAAGGCGGCGCCGGATTTCCTCGGCGCCCATGCCGCCCTGCTGCATCTGGCCAGTCGACAGCTGCAGCGCAATCTGGTGCAGACGCGGCTGGCGCATTCCGAAAAACTGCAGCGGGCGCTGTTTGCAATCACCGAACTGGCGGCGGCGGAACTTGACATGCCCTCGCTGCTGCGCGGCATACACGCCATCATCGGCGAGCTGATGTACGCGGAGAACCTGTTCATCGTCCGCTACAACGCCGACGACGGGCTGATGCGCTTCATCTACTACGTCGATGCCGAGGACCCGGAGTATCCCGAAGGCGGCCGAGACATGCCGGTCGAGCGCCTGCAGGGCTCGCTGACCTGGTACCTGCTGCACGACGGCAAGCCGCTGATGGGTACCACCGACGAACTGCGCCTGCAGGTCAGCGGGCCACTCAACGTGATCGGCGCGGACAGCTTCGACTGGCTGGGCGTGCCGATGCGGCAAAGCGGCAAGGTGCTGGGCGCGCTGGTGGTGCAGAGCTATCGCGAAGGCATCCGTTTTTCCGACGAGGACCGCGCCCTGCTGGAGTTCGTCGGCAACCACGTGATCGCCGCGCTCGAGCGCAAGCGCAGCCACGAGGAGCTCGAAGAAGGCGTGCGCCAGCGCACCGTCGAACTGGCCGAGGCCAACCTCGTGCTGCAGGAGGAGATCCTCGAGCGCAAGCATGCCGAGCAACTGCAGGCGGCGCTGTTCCAGATCGCCCAGCTGGCCGGCGAGGACATCGACGAAGCCGAGTTCTACCGCCGCGTGCACGCCGTGGTCGGCGAGCTGATCAACTGCGAGAACTTCTACATCGGGCTGGTCTCCGAAGACCGCAGCCTGATCGAGTTTCCCTACTTCGTCGATGTCGACGGCCATGCGGCGCCGGCGGCGCGGCCCATGGGTCGCGGCCTGAGCGAATACGTGATCCGCAACGGAAGACCGTTCATGGGTCCGCGCGAACACATCAGGGACCTGGTGCGACAGGGGGAGATCGAGCTGCACACCGCCGGTCGCAATGCCGCCTACTGGCTGGGCGTGCCGTTGATCGCCGGCGACGAGGTGATCGGCCTGGTCGCGGTGCAGAGCCTGTCCGACGCGGTCGCCTACGGCCCGGCCGACCAGGACCTGCTCAGCTTCGTCGCCTCGCAGATCGCCAACAGCCTGCATCGCCGCCGCTACGCGCAGCTGCTGCTGCGCGCCAACTTCGAACTGGAG
>DASUOA010000319.1:0-5707 GCA_036276895.1 Arenimonas sp.
GGTGTCGGCGATCGCCGTGCGGGTACTGCATCGCACGGACAGCGGACAGAGCATGGTCTTCTGGATGCTGGCGATGCTGTCGCTGGGCGCCACCGCCATGGCTTGGCCGCAGTGGCAGCCGATCACCGCCGCGCATGGGCCCTGGCTGCTGGGCATCGGCCTGACCGGGTTCCTCGGACAGATCGCGATCACCGAGGCCTTCCGCCATGGCGAAGCCTCGGTGGTGGCGCCGTTCGAGTACAGCGCCATGGCCTGGGCGTTGCTGCTCGACTGGGCGCTGTGGCAGCTGCTGCCCGATGGCGTCACCATGCTCGGCGCCGGCATCATCGTCGCCAGTGGCCTGTACCTGATCCGACGCGAGCGGGCGCATGCCGAGGCCGAACATCCCTGAAGCGGAGAGGACATGGGCAGGTTCTGGATCATCACGGGCGCCTCGCGCGGGCTCGGTGCGGCCTTGGCACGCGCCGCGGTAGCCTCGGGCGGTGCGGTGCTCGGGCTGGCGCGGCAACCGTCGGCGGCGGGCGAGTCGCTGTGCGTCGATCTTGGCGATCCGCAGGCCGCGGCTGACGCGCTCGCCGCGGCGTTGCAGGCACGCGCGCTCGGCGACTTCGCGCAGCTGCTGCTGGTCAACAACGCCGCCGTGCTCGGTCCGGTCGGCAGCGACTACACGGTGGCCGAGGCGGCGCGGCATTACACGATCAATGTGTTGGCGCCGATCGCGCTGGGCCAGGCGTTCATCGCGGCCACGGCCGGACTGGCGGCGCGCCGGCGCATCCTCAACATCAGCAGTGGCGCGGCAAGCCGGCCATTCGCCGGCTGGAACCTGTACTGCAGCAGCAAGGCGGCACTGGAAATGCATGGCCGCTG
Source organism: Arenimonas sp. (assembly GCA_036276895.1). GTDB lineage: Bacteria > Pseudomonadota > Gammaproteobacteria > Xanthomonadales > Xanthomonadaceae > Arenimonas. The sequence continues at coordinate 868 of DASUOA010000319.1, forward strand.
TTTGGCGCTGGAGCAGCAGACGGCGGCGTGCCCGGTCGAGGTGGTGGCGATCAGCCCAGGGGTGATCGATACCGGCATGCAGGCGCAGATCCGTAGTTGCGATGCGGCGGTCTTCCCGGACGTGGCGCGCTTCCTGGCCCTGCACCAGGAGGGTGCCTTGCAGGCGCCCGAAGCCGTGGCCTCGGCCTTGCTGGCCGGCAGTGCCAGCTCGCGCCGTTTCGCCGGCGAGACGCTGACGCTGGCGGAGTGGGCGGCCAGCGACTGACGCCAGTTATGCATTTCCAGGTGACACGCCCCTATCATCGAAGCAGGCGGCGTCCACCCACGCCGGCGAAGGCGGCGTGCCATGGCCACACCCGCATCACCCACCCATCCCGCGGTTGCACTCGGCTACTACCGTTATGCCCAGGTGGTGGTGGTGCTGATGCTGCTCAGTGGCACCGTCGCCTTGACCGGGTGGGCACTCGAGAGCCCGGCCTTGACCCGCCTGTTGCCGGCGTCGCCAGCGATGAAGGCCAACACCGCAATCGGCTTCCTGCTTTCGGGCCTGGCATTGGCGCAATTCCTGCGTCGCGGAACGGGCTGCGGACTGCTGTCGATGCTGGTCGCGGCGCTGGGCGTGGCGACGTTGGCCGAGTACATCCAGGGCATCGATCTGGGTATCGATGGCCTGTTCGCCGATCCCGAGTCGATCCTAGCCGGCGCCGCGCCAGGGCGAATGTCGCAGCTGACCGCCGTTGGTTTCGTGCTGATTGGCCTGCGCGGCTCGCTCGCCTGCCTTGATCGTCTGGCCTGGCTGCGCGATCCGCTGTCGGTGCTGCTGCTCGGTATTGCCATGATCGGGCTTGCCAGCCTTGGCTTCTTGCTTGCCGGCGTCGCGCTCGACGATCTGCCGTTCCAGCCGGTGGCGGCCAATACGGCACTGCTGTTCCTGCTCGGCGGCCTGGCCTGGATGGCGGCCGAGCCTGAGCACGGCATGACCCGCATTTCCACCGCCGACAGTTTGGGCGGTGCGCTGGCGCGACGCCTGCTGCTGCCGTCCCTGCTGCTGCCGCTGCTGATCATCTACGTCGGCCAGTTGCTGCAGAGCCGGCTTGGTTACTCGGACACCATGATGCGCACGCTGTCGGCGGTGCTGACTGGCGGCGCCGTGGCCAGCCTGATCTGGTGGGTATCGACCCTGCTCGACCGGGTCGAGCGCGAGCGTCGCGAAACCCAGCGCATGAAAGACAGCGCCGACACCGATGGCCTGACCGGGCTGCCCAACCGGCGCGCCTTCGATGAGGCGATGGGCCGCTTGCTGTCCGGGCGTCGCGAGAAGGACACGCGCTTTTGCCTGTTGATGCTCGATCTGGATTTCTTCAAGTCCTACAACGACAGCTTCGGCCATCTTGCCGGCGATGACGCGCTGCGCATCACCGCACGCTTGTTGCGCGATGCCCTGCGTCCGGGCGATCTGCCCGCACGCTATGGCGGCGAGGAATTCGCCGCCTTGTTGCCCGGCAGCGATGGCGACGACGGCCTGCAGGTCGCCGCGCGTATCAACCGCCTGTTTCGCGAGGAGCAGTGGCCATTGCGCCCGGTAACGGTGAGCATCGGCGTCGCCGAGGCGCACCCCGGCGACGATGCCGCCAGCCTGATCGCGCGTGCCGATGCGGCGCTGTACGCGGCCAAGCACGGTGGCCGCGACCGCGCCGAGTTGGCGCCGGCTTCGCCCGTCAGCGCGGCAGGCTGAAGTCGATCGGCACCAGCGCGTAGGCGGCGATGGCGTGACCAGCGCGCTGCGCCGGATGGAAGCGCCAGCGCGTCAGCACCTGTTGCCGCGCGGCGTCATCGAGCAGGCGATGGCCGCTGCTGCGCTCGATGGTCACCGCCTGCACGCGGCCCTCGGTATCGACCAGCACCCGCAGCAGCACCTCGCCCTCCTGGCCGCCGCGCAGCGCACGCGGCGGATAGCGCGGCGGCGGTGCCTCGGCGTAGGCGATGGTGTCCAGCGTGGGCGGGCCGGCGTTGAAGTCGACCGCCGGCGCCGGATCGGCTTCCACCACCGGCTCGGCCACCACGTCCAAGGGGCCGGGATCGTCGACCACCGGTGCCGGCTCTGGCTGCGGCAGCGGTTGCGCGATGGGGCGCGGCTGCGGGCGCAGCACGGGCTTTACTTCCGGTTGTGGCGGCGTCGGTAGCGGGCGCAGTTCGACCGGCACCGTCAGCGTCGGCGGCAGTTCGCGGATCGGTCGCGTGGGCAGCTGCGGCGTCTGCATCGGCGCCAGCAGCAGTGCCAGCACGATCGCATGCAGGGCGATGGCGCCGGCGTTGCCGAGGATGCGGCCGTAATCGAGTTTGAGGGCGGGCGAGGGGGCGCAGGCAGTCTGCATGGCGGTTCTCCGCGAGGGGTTCGATACCTGCAACGCGCGACACCGGCAATCGGGGTTGCCGGCTTAAGGCGAGATTCACCGGATTGCGCGAGACTGCCGCCGACGCAATGCCGTGGAGAAGCGCCATGAATCGACTTGCAACGATCGCCCTGCTGTTTTTCTCGCTGACCGGCAGTGCCCAGGCGCAACTGGTCGATGCCGTCGCGGTGGGCTACAGCCCGCGCACCGGCGATGTCTGGGTCGATGCGAGGCTGGGCGATATCAATGTCCTTGCCCGCGGCGACCTCGATGGTTTCGTCGATGACGTGGTGGTGAGTTACGGCGCGCCGCGTGCGTATGTTCGCGAGCTGGTGTACCAGCGTGACTGGCTGCCGGCGGATGTTTACTACGCCTGTGCCCTCGCCCGGCAGCTGGGGCGCCCCTGCGCCGAAGTCGCCGACTACTACGCGAAGAATCGCGGACAGGGCTGGGGCGTGGTGGCGCAGCGACTCGGCATCAAGCCGGGCTCGGCGGCTTTCCACGCGCTCAAGGGCGATGTCGGCAAGGCGCATGGACGTGCCGAGTCGCGCGGTCACGGAAAGCCGGCGCACGCGGGCAAAGCGGACAAGGCCAAGTCCGACGAGGGCAAGCCCGAAAAGTCGCAATCCGGCAAAGGCAAAGAGCGCGGCGGGCGGCACTGATTGACGCGCCGCCGCTGCGGCGACAGCGGCAAGGGGCTCGCGTCTTCGGGGCGACTGCGTCACCATCGGCTCCATGCCCGGATTCCATCGCGGTGCCACGACGGGTGCGGTGCTGCTGGCCGCCAGCCTGGCGATGCCGGTTGCCGCGACGCCGCGGCTGCAGGCCAGCGAAAGTGCTTGCCGCGATGGCGATGTGGCGGCCGCATTGGACGACGGGTCGCTGCAATTGCGGTTGTTGCCGCAGCGCAACTACGTCGGATGGCTGGAAGAATCCGGCGTCGATGTCCGCGTCGGTGTCGACGCGGATCGTGAGACCTGGATCGACAGCGGACCGTCGCGCTACGCGCGCGAGCCGCTGCGGTTTCGCAGCGCATCCGATGGCGTGACCGAACTGCCGCTGCAGGTCTCGGCCACGGCTTCGGGCGATACCGCGCTGGCACTGCAGCTGCAGTGCCAGAACGCATTGCCGCAGTCCGCGCAGCGGCACTGGCAGCGCTTGTGGCGATTCGTGCAGGCGCGCTCGGAGTACCAGCAGGGCGCGGGTGGCGCCACGATAATGCGGCTGGGGTGGCATGCGCTGGATCTGCTGAGCGCCGAGCAGACGCCGGCAGCGGATCGGCAATGGCTGCTACAGCAAGTGGCGGGGCTGTTGCGCGGCCATGGCCATCATCGCGAGGCCGGGCAGTGGTTTGCGCTGGCCGAGCGCGCGGCGGCGGATGACCCGCGACGGGCTGCGCTTGCGGCGTTGGGCGCGGCGCAGAGTGCCTTCTCCAGCGGCGACGATGCTGCCGCGCGATTGCGGGACGTGCGCGCACGTCTGCACGCGCTCGGGCTGTCGTATCCGTCGGCGGTCGCGGCGCATGATCATTGCCTGGCGCTGAGGGTCGGCGGCGAGATCGCGCGGGCGGCGGACTGTCTGCAGTCCGTCGCCGCGGAGTTCGCGGCCATCGGCGAGTCCGACCAGCACAGCAACGCCTTGCGCAACCGCGCCACCGCCTTGTTGATGCTTGGCCGCTACCGCGAGGCCGAGGCCGATCTGGCGCAGGCGATGCGCGCACTCGGAACCCGCGATGACCCGCGCAGTAGTCGCCAGCTCAGCTTGGCTGCGCAAGTGCAGGCGCAGCTGCGTACCTGGGCCGGTGATTTCGAACAAGCCCTGGCCTTGCTATACGAAGCCCTGCTCGAACGCGAAGCCGTCGGCAGCGATGCCGATGTCGCGCACCTGCGGCGCCTGCTGGGCTCGACCTATGCGCTGGCCGGCGAGCCCGAGCGTGCTGGCGTGCATTACCGCATGGCGATCGATTACTACGCGCAGCGCCAACTCGGTGCCCGCGCCGCGTCGGTGCGACTGCAGCTCGCCGACGCGCGGCTGGCGCAGGGACAGGCCGCCGAGGCCGAAGCCCTGTGGCGACAGGCGCGCAGTGAGTTGCGTCCGGACAGTGCGATCGCGCCGTGGTCGGAAGCGACGCTGCGCCTGGCGCATCTGGCGTTGCAGGCCGGGCGCAACACCGAAGCTGCCGCGCTGCTGGCCGAGACAGAGCAGGTCGGTGTCGAGCTGCCATGGAAATGGCAGGCCGAGCGGGCGATGCTGCACTGGCGCCTGCAGCGCGACTCAGCGCATGTCGCGTCGTTGCAGACTTTGCGCCAGCGTGCCGCGCACGGCGGCCACATCCTGCTGCTGCTCGAACTCGATGCCACCCTGATGGAAGCCGCGCTGGCGGCCGGCGATGTCGATGACGCGATCGCGATTGCCGATGGCGCCGTCGCGACAGGGTTGCAGGCAGC
>DASUOA010000320.1:0-7161 GCA_036276895.1 Arenimonas sp.
GTTGCCGGTCAGGGTAATGCTGACCGGGTCGCCGCCGCGCCGCTGCACCACTGCCTTGTCGGCCTGTACGTGCAAGCTGCCCTGGGTGATGTTGACGTTGCCGAGCAGGGTCGACTCGCCGTCTTCACTCATCAGCAGGTCGCCGGCATCGGAGGCGATATCCATCGGCTGCTGGCGGTCGGCGTTCTGTGCCAGTGCCGGGCCGGTCAGGGCGAGCAGCAACAGCGCTTCAAGGGCGTGGAGGCGCATAGCGTCCTTCGATCCGTGTCAGTTGGTAGCGCTGCGTCGCCAGATCGGCGCGCAGGTCGATGCCGCGCAGTATAGAGTCGGCCTGCGACACGGTCACGGCGCCTTCCGCGTGGGCCCGGTCGGCGTCGGGAAACACGTCGAGGCGCGTGGTGGCGAAACGGATCCGGCCGCTGGGCTGTTCCGGGCCGAGGAACAGCACCTCGTCGATCAGGCGCACTTCATCGGCCTTGGCCGACACCCAGGCGCGGCGCGACTCCGCTTGCCAGCGGCCTCCGCTTTCGGCGGGGAAGGCGAAGCGCGGTTCGCGCAGGCTCAGGCTGGCGTCATCCGGTGCGCGTTCCAGCCAGGGGCCGGTCACGGTGAACGCTTCGTGGCCGCTCTCGTTGAGCGCCAGCAGCTCGAAATCGCGCAGGCTGTAATCCGAACGCGCCGGCGCTTCGGGGGTGGGCTGCGGCTGCGGACGCAGCCGCCACACCGCGATCGTGGTGAGCACCGCGAGCAGCAGCAAGGCCGCGCGACCCAGCAGACGCGTGTTCATCCGCCAAACCGCGCCAGTACCGCGTCGCGCCGGCCCTGGGCTTCGAGCAGCAGGTCGCAGAACGCGCGCGCCGCGCCTTGGCCGCCGCGCTGCGGGCTCTGCCAATGCAGATGTGCCGCCAGCCACGGGTGCGCGTCGGCCGGCCCGGCGGCGAAGCCGACCAGGCGGATCGCCGGCAGGTCGGGCAGGTCATCGCCGAAGAAGGCGACCTGGTCCAGTTCGAGGCCGCGCTCGTCGGCCAACTGCTTCACCATGGCCGCCTTGTCCTTGACGCCCTGGCAGACGGCGGAAAGCTTGAGGTCATCGGCGCGCAGGTCGACCACTGGCACTTGGCGCGCGGTCACCAGCGCGACCGCGATGCCGTTTTCTTCGAGCAGGCGCAGGCCGAGGCCGTCGTGGACATGGAAGGCTTTGGCCTCGCCGCCGCCAGGCAGGTAGATCAAGCGGCCGTCGGTGAGGCTGCCGTCGACATCGAAGCAAGCCAGGCGGATGCGCGCGGCGCGGGCGCTGAGGTCGGCGGCGGACATATCCATGCTCGACTCAGACCACGCGGGCACGCAGCAGGTCGTGGATGTTCAAGGCGCCGATCACCCGCTGCGCGTCGTCGACCACCACCAGGCCGTTGATCTTGTGCGCTTCCATCAGATGCGCGGCTTCCACCGCCAGCGCCTCGGCGCCGACGGTCTTGGGCGAGCGGCCCATCAGGCGCTCGACCGGGGTGCTGCGCAAGTCGATGGCCTCGTTGTCGAGGGCGCGACGCAGGTCGCCGTCGGTGAACACGCCGAGCAGGCGACCATCGGCATCGACGACGGTGGTCATGCCGAGGCGGGTGCGACTCATCTCCAGCAGGGCGGCGCTGACGCTGGCATCGTTGGGCACTTTGGGCACGTCGTCACCGCCATGCATGACATCGCGGATATGCAGCAGCAGGCGCCGGCCGAGGCTGCCGGCCGGGTGCGAACGGGCGAAGTCCTCAGCGGTGAATCCGCGCGCTTCAAGCAGCGCGACCGCGAGAGCATCGCCCATCACCAATGCCGCGGTGGTGCTGGAGGTGGGCGCGAGGCCCAACGGGCAGGCCTCCGCCGGCACGCTGACGTCGAGATGGACGTCGGCCAGTTGCGCCAGGCTCGACTGCGGCCGGCCTGTTAGCGCGATCAAGGCGTTGTCCTGACGGCGTAGCGCCGGAACGATACCGAGGATTTCGTCGCTTTCGCCGGAGTTCGACAGCGCCAGCACCAGGTCGCTGTCGGTGACCATGCCGAGGTCGCCATGGCTGGCTTCGCCCGGATGCATGAAGAACGCTGGGGTGCCGGTCGATGCAAAGGTCGCGGCAATCTTGCGCGCGACATGCCCGGACTTACCCATGCCGGTGCAGACCACCCGGCCGCGGCAATCGAGGATCAAGCGGCAGGCGGCGGCGAACTCGTTGCCGATGCGCGCCTGCAAGGCCTGCAGGGCGGCGACCTCGATGCCGAAGGTGCTGCGGCCGCTGGCGATCAGGCAGTCGTCTTCGGCGATATGCGGGCGTGCATTCATGCGGTCGGCGGGCAAGCGGGTATGATGGCGACCCGCAATTGTACGCCCAGCGGCCGGCCACCTTGCCCGGCTGCTCCCTGAACATGACGCCTGAAACCATCCAAGCCCTGATCGAAGCCGGCCTGCCCGGCGCCAGTGTCCGCGTCCTCGGCGACGACGGCGTGCATTTCGAGGCCGTCGTGGTCTCCGAGGACTTCCGCGGCAAGTTGCCGCTGGCGCGGCACCGCATGGTTTACGCCACCCTTGGCGAGCGCATGGGCGGCGAGATCCACGCCCTGTCGCTGCGCACCCTGACCCCCGACGAAGCAAAGGCTTAAAAACAATCCCATGGCCAAGATCGTCATCACCGGCGGCGAGCCCCTGCACGGCGAAGTGCAGATTTCCGGCGCCAAGAATGCGGTGCTGCCGATCCTGGCGGCGACCCTGCTGGCCGACGGGCCGATCTCGATCGGCAACGTGCCGCACCTGCATGACGTCACCACCACCATGGAGCTGCTCGGCGCCATGGGCGTGCAGCTGATGGTCGACGAGAAGCTCACCATCACCGCCGACCCGACCCATATCACCAGCACCGTGGCGCCGTATGAGCTGGTCAAGACCATGCGTGCTTCGATCCTGGTGCTGGGTCCGTTGCTGGCGCGCTTCGGCCATGCCGAGGTGTCGTTGCCGGGTGGCTGCGCCATCGGGTCGCGTCCGGTCGAGCAGCACATCCGTGGCCTGCAGGCGCTCGGCGCCGAGGTCACGGTGGAGAACGGCTTCATCAAGGCCAAGGCCTCCCGCCTGCGTGGCGGCCGCTACGTGTTCGACCTGATCACCGTCACCGGCACCGAGAATGTGCTGATGGCGGCGGCGCTGGCCAAGGGCACGACGGTGCTGGAGAACTGCGCCCAGGAGCCGGAAGTGGTCGACCTGGCACAGTGCCTGATCGCCATGGGCGCGCAGATCGAAGGCGCCGGCAGCAATCGCATCGTCGTGCACGGCGTCGACAGCCTGCGCGGCGTGCACTACGACGTCTTGCCCGACCGCATCGAGACTGGCACTTTCCTGGTCGCCGGCGCCATGACCGGCGGCAAAGTCTCGGTGCGCCGCACCCGTGCGGACATCATGGACGCCGTGCTGCTCAAGCTCGAAGAAGCCGGCGCCGAAATCACCACCCGCGACGACGTGATCGAAGTCGACATGCATGGCCGTCGCCCGAAAGCGGTCAGCCTCACCACCGCGCCCTATCCGGCGTTTCCGACCGACATGCAGGCGCAGTTCGCGGCGATGAACACCATGGCCGATGGCGTCGGCGTCATCACCGAGACCATCTTCGAGAACCGCTTCATGCATCTCAACGAGTTGCAGCGGCTCGGTGCCGACATCCGCGTCGAAGGCAATACCGCGATCATCCGCGGCAGCGAGCGCCTGACCGGCGCGCCGCTGATGGCGACCGACCTGCGTGCCTCGGCATCCCTGGTGCTGGCCGGGCTGGTGGCGAAGGGTGAGACCACGGTCGACCGCATCTATCACATCGATCGCGGCTACGAGAACATCGAAGAGAAGCTCGGTACGCTGGGCGCGAAGATCCGCCGCCTGCCGGGCTGAGTTCGCGTCAGCCGCTGATCTGCAGGTCGAGCGTCTCGCCCTTGCGGTTGACGTCGAGGATCCGCAGCGGCACATGGCCGCGCTCGCGATCGAACCAGATGGTCGTGCTGCGCCGGCCGTCGCCTTCGCGCAGCCGCTCGACGCGGATCGCCTCGCGCGCCCCGATGGCGGTGTTCAGGCGCTCCTCGCCGGCGATGCGATAGCGCTGCTGTTCGAGTTCGTCACGATCGACCACCCAGAAGCTCAGCTCGCCGCGAGCGCCCGAAGCCAGCGCCTGCATCAGCGCGATGGTCAACGCATGGCGGTCGAGCACGCCGGCACGATAGGGGAATTCGTGGCGCTGCTTGTCCTGGCTGACGATGCCGCCGCGACTGACGTCGATGCGTCGCTCGCGCTGGTTGAAGGCGGACGTCTGGCGATAGCGGTAGCTCACCGTCTCGACGGCGTCGGCGGTCCAGCGCAGGGTCGAGCGCTCTTCGATGTCGAGCGCGGCCAACGCGGCCAGGCCATCGGTGCCCCGGCTGCGGGTGACGAACTCGCCACCGGCGCGGTCGCGTTTGAAATCCAGGGTCGCCGCGCCGATCGCGCTGCCATCCTTCTGCACCGTATAGCGGGCACTGAATGGCTGCGGCGGCAACGCCAGGACCGGCGTGGCGACCAGCGCCGCCAGCAGTGCCAGCGCGCGCATCACGCGGCCAACCTGGCGTGTTCGTCGCCCAGTCGCAGCGGCGCGGTGAGGCGTTGGCCGTCGAGTTCGACGTGCTCGGTGGCGAAGCGCACGCGGCCGGCGGCGATCAATTGCAAGGATGCGATCAGCAGCGCGTGTTCGCGCTCGAGCACGCGGTTGGCCAAGGTCTCGGCGGTGTCGCCGGGCAGGATGTCGACTACCGCCTGCGCCAGCACCGGGCCGGCATCCAGCGCCGGCACCACCGCATGCACGCTGGCGCCATGTTCGGCTTCGCCCGCGGCCAAGGCCCGCGCGTGGGTGTCGAGCCCGCGGTATTTCGGCAGCAGCGACGGATGGATGTTGATCATGCGACCCTCGAAGCGGCGTACCGCGTCATCGGTGATGAGTCGCATGTATCCGGCACAGACGATGAGGTCGGGCTGAACGGCCTCGATGGCATCGAACAGGGCGCGGTCGTGCGCCTCGCGATCCGCGTAGTCGCGCGGCCGCACCGGCTGCGCGTGCAGGCCGGCGCCGCGAGCGCGGGCCAGCGCGCTGGCGGAGACGCGGTCGGAGAACACGCCGACGATGCGGGCATCGAGCTCGCCACCGGCGATGGCGTCGATGATCGCCTGCAGATTGCTGCCGCGACCCGAGGCAAGAACGGCCAGGCGCAGCATCAGACGATGCGCAGCCGCGGTTCGCCGCCGGCCGTCACCCGGCCGATCTGCCAGTTCGCCAGGCCCATGCGGTCGAGGTCGGTGCTGATCGCCGACACCGCCGAGGGATCGACCATCAACACGAAACCGACACCGCAGTTGAAGGTGCGCCACATCTCTTCACGCGGGACATTGCCTTCGCGTTGCAGCCAGTCGAACACCGGCGGCAGCGGCCAGCTCGAGGTATTGATATCGAGGCCGAACGGTTCCGGCACCACGCGGATGATCTTCTCGACCAGGGCGCCGCCGGTGACGTGGGCCATGGCATGGATGTCGTGTTTGCCCAGCAGTTCCAGCACCGGCTTCACATAGATGCGGGTCGGCTCCATCAATGCATCGGCCAGCGTCACGCCGCCGATGTCGAGATCGAGAGGATTGCCGGCGCGCGCCAGGATCTTGCGGATCAGCGAATAGCCGTTGGAATGCGGGCCGCTGGAGGCGATGCCGATCAACACATCACCGGCGCGGACGCGGCTGCTGTCGATCAGGCTGGCCTTTTCGACGGCGCCGACGGTGAAGCCGGCGAGGTCGTATTCACCCGGCGGATACATGTCGGGCATCTCCGCGGTCTCGCCGCCGATCAGCGCGCAGCCGGCGATCTCGCAGCCCTTGGCGATGCCGCCGACCACATCGACGGTGGTCTCGACGTCGAGCTTGCCGGTGGCGAAATAATCGAGGAAGAACAGCGGCTCGGCGCCCTGCACCAGCACGTCGTTGACGCACATCGCGACCAGGTCGATGCCGATGCTGTCATGGCGGTTCAGCTGTTTGGCGAGGATCAGCTTGGTGCCGACGCCGTCGGTGCCGGAAACCAGCACCGGCTCGCGGTACTTGCTGGAAAGGTCGAACAGCCCGCCGAACAGGCCGACGCCGCCCAGTACTTCAGGACGCATCGTGCGCCGCACCAGCGGCTTGATGCGTTCGACGACTTCGTTGCCGGCATCGATGTCGACGCCGGCGTCGCGGTAGGTCAGCGGGGTGGGGGTGGTCACGGCGGGTCCGGGTCAGGGAAAGCGCGCATTTTAACAGGCTGGCGCGCGGGGCTCGCGGGGCCGGTGTTGGACGCGCAACGGCGGCATGCGGCACCATGCCGCCTCCTGCTGGCTTCCCCGGTCTGCCCATGCCGCGTTTTGCCCTGTCCCTGTTGCTTGCGCTCGCCTTCGCTGCCCCGGCCTCGGCGCAGTTACTCGAAGTCGAGTCCGGAGTGGACGCCGAGGCCGCACGGGCTGTGGAGGCTGAGCGTCACTGGTATGTGGCGGAAATGCCAGTGAACAGCGAAGGTGCAGGCGAGCGTCGCGGCGCTGTGGCCCGAGCATTGGTGCAGGTGTTGTTGCGCTTGACCGGTGATCGCGCGGTGGCCCTGTCGCCGGTGGTGCGCAAGGCGATGGGGCACGCCGAAGGGCTGGTGCGCGAGTCGAGTTATCGGGTTGAGGGCGATCCGCAGGCAGGCGTGCCGTTACGACAGGTGCTGTCGGTGGAATTCGAACGCAGCGGCGTCGAAGCGCTGGTTGCCGCGGCGGGTCTGTCGCTGTGGCCGCTCGAGCGGCCGCAGCCCTTGCTGTGGCTGGCGATCAACGATGGCCGCGGGCCGCGTCTGGTCAGCGCGCAGCAACTCAACGTGGTGCGGCCGCTGGCCGAGCGAGGGCTGGAGCGCGGCCTGCGATTCGCCTTGCCCGCCGGCAGCCCGGTCGAGCTGGCGGCCGTCGACAGCGTGTGGGCGCAAAACGCCGCTGCCATCCGCGCCCTGAGCGGGCGCTATCGAGCCGAGGTGCAATTGCTCGGTAAGGTCTATCGTGCCGAGGCGGGTGGATGGAGCGCCGATTGGTTGCTGACCGATGGCGATGCCGAAGTCGCACGCTGGAGCA